>JAZRFD010000118.1:0-11932 GCA_045661185.1 Eubacteriales bacterium
CCCTTGGAGAAGGGCTTCTCCTCAAGAACCGTAACGGTCTCGGAGTAGGGATCAAACGCGGTCTTTACGTAGGTAAAGCCGTTGATTCTGGAGATGATGTATGCTGCGTCCTTGCCAAGGCCGTTGAGGATGACGCGCAGGGGCTTGTTGCGAACCTTGTTTGCGTTGAGCGCGATCTTGATTGCGCCCTCTGCAGCCGCGAAGGACTCGTGACCTGCCAGGAAGCAGAAGCACTCGGTCTCCTCGGAGAGGAGCATCTTGCCGAGGTTGCCGTGTCCAAGACCAACCTTGCGGTTTTCCGCAACGGAGCCGGGGATACAGAATGCCTGAAGTCCAATCCCGATTGCAGCCGCTGCGTCAGCACCCTTCTTGCAGCCCTTCTTGATTGCGATGGCCGCGCCTACAACGTATGCCCACTTTGCGTTCTCAAAGCAGATGGGCTGGGTCTCCTCGACGATCTTGTAGGGGTCGATGCCGTAGTTGTCACAGATCTCCTTGCACTCGTCGATGGAGTTGATACCGTACTCTTTCAGAGCCTCGAGGATCTTCGCCTCGCGTCTTTCATAACCTTCAAATTTTGCCATGATACATTCCCTCCTTCAATCACTCTTTACGGGGGTCAATGTACTTTACAGCATCATTGAATCTACCGTATGTGCCTTTTGCCTTCTCGTATGCCTCGTTGGGCTCCAGACCCTTCTTGATGAAGTCGGTCATTTTGCCGAGGGATACGAACTCGTAACCGATGACCTCGTTGTTCTCGTCCAGAGCCATGCGCGTGCAGTAGCCCTCGGTCATTTCGAGATAACGAACGCCCTTTTCCTTGGTGCCGTACATGGTACCGACCATGCTTCTCTCGCCCTTACCGAGATCCTCCATGCCCGCGCCGATGACAAGGCCGCTCTCGGAGAATGCGGACTGGCTGCGACCGTAAACGATCTGCAGGAAGAGCTCTCTCATAGCGGTGTTGATCGCGTCGCAAACGAGGTCGGTGTTCAGTGCCTCCAGAATGGTCTTGCCGGGAAGGATCTCTGCTGCCATTGCTGCGGAGTGGGTCATGCCCGAGCAGCCGATGGTCTCAACGAGAGCTTCCTCGATGATGCCGTTCTTGACGTTGAGGGAGAGCTTGCACGCGCCCTGCTGGGGAGCGCACCAGCCCACACCGTGGGTGTATGCGGAAATATCGGTGATCTGCTTTGCCTGGATCCACTTGCCTTCCTCGGGCAGGGGAGCAGGACCGTGGTCGCAGCCCTTTTTCACAACGCACATGTTCTGAACCTCAAGGCTCTGTGCGTAAGGGCAGTTGCTTACTTGGCTCATTGTTTTTATCTCCTTTTCATTGATTACATATTAACGGCGCTCTCCAAAAGGGGAGCGATCGCTTCAAAATAGTGTTTGCCGATGAACGCAGCCCCGTTTGCGTTGGGGGAATGCCTTTTTGGTCAGCTCTGACGCGTACTTTGGGTAGCCGTTGCCCATATCGTGGTAGCTTCTCTTATCTCTGCCGCATCGGTGATGCTGTGCCTTGAAAGAGGATTTTCACGGGATGTACCTTGCCTTACGCGATGACCTCGCCGTAAACGGTGCCAAATGCGCCTGCTGCGTTGCACTCATCGGTGTCGATGTGCATTGCCAGCGCAAACTTGGGGCTGACGCGGCAAACCACGTCGTCGAAGATCAAGGGACGGTCGGTGTCGATTTTAACCTTTACGATCTGCTTGTCGGCAACACCGATCTTTTCCGCATCCTCGGGGGTCATGTGGATGTGGCGCTTTGCAATGATAACGCCCTCTGCGATCTCAACCTCGCCGGCAGGGCCTACCATCTTCAGCCCGGGCGTGCCTGCAACGTCGCCGCTCTCGCGAACGGGAACACCTGCAATACCGAGCGCGCGAGCATCGGAATAGGAGAGCTCGACCTGGTTTGCGGGGCGCGTGGGGCCGAGGACGCTGACTGCGAGCGTGCCCTTGGGGCCTACGAGGGTGATCTTTTCATTGCCTGCGGCATATTGGCCGGGCTGGCTCAGATCCTTCTTAACGGTGAGCGTGGCGCCCTTGCCGTAAAGAATTTCAACTGCTTCTGCGGTCAGGTGGATGTGACGCGCGGACGTTTCGATCAGAACTTTGTTTTCCATGATGAGAAACCTTTCTTTAGATCAAATTTTGTGTGTTGACGCGAATGGACGAACACAATACTCCATACATAGTTCATTATATCACAAAAAATCCCGCTTGTAAAGCCCGATTTTACATAATTCGAGCCGCATATTGTAAAAATTTATTGGATATAATAATCGAAAAAACGGAAAAAGGAGTACGTGTGAATGGAAAACGGAGATAAGCGGCGCGACGGGGATACGGGCGGGCAGATTCAGCCCGAGGGGATCATCGAGGAGAGCTACGGAAGTGTCGCGGAGAACGGTCGAGAACGGTTTCAGTGCATTTCGATCATTGGACAGATTGAGGGACATTATTTTCTGCCCGAGGGGCAAAAGGCAACCAAATACGAGCAAATCATTCCGCTACTGGTCTCAATTGAGGAGAGCGAAGACGTGGACGGCTTGCTGGTGATTCTGAACACGATGGGCGGCGACGTGGAGGCGGGGCTCGCGCTTGCGGAGATGATCGCGTCGATGAAAAAGCCGACTGTTTCTCTGGTGCTGGGAGGCGGACACTCGATTGGCGTGCCGTTGGCAACCGCCGCAAAGCGCTCCTTTATCGTGCCGAGCGCCACGATGACCCTGCACCCCGTGCGTATCAGCGGTATGGTTGTGGGCGTGCCGCAGTCCTTTCGGTATATGAGCGAGATGCAAAAGCGGATCGTGAATTTTATCTGCGCGCACTCTCGCGCGGATGCCGAAACGGTGGAGAGGCTGATGATGCGTCCCGACCAGATCGCCACCGATTGCGGCTCGATCATCGAGGGGCGGGAAGCCGTGGAGTACGGCATTATCGACGAGGTAGGCGGGCTTGACGCGGCACTCTCGGCTTTGCGCAAAATGGTTCCCGAAAAGTCCAAAAAGTGACTTTTATTATAATAAGAATTGTTCTTGCTCAATAAAAAGCAAAAAATCGGCTAGCGCGCGAAGTTTTTTGAATAAAATATGGATGTAGGGTATTGAAAGAGCAGATAGAATATGTTATAATAACTATATCTGTGTGTTTTCCGACGCGTGTCGGACTTGCTCAGAAGTAACAAGAGCAAAAACCGTTGACGAAACCGACGTCCGCTGCCAACCCTTACGCGCGTGAGCGCGTGACCGCGCAGGCGTGTACGTCAAGGATCGGGACGGTAAGGAGGATTTTTTGAAAGAAGCCATGAAACTGCGCTCGGGAGCCGTTATCCCGCACATCACCCCCGCCGACGCGGAAAAAAAGAATTACCTGACCCGCACGGTGCTCAATCGTATGCACCTGATGCCCGCGGGCGACCCCGCCGCCTATGACGAAAACGAGGACGGCAGCATCGTTTACTATTTTGACCCCACCCGTGTTGTGGAGGCACCGCCCGAATTGTGGTATGCGCCCACGCAAAAGGTGGAGATGATGGAATTGGAGTCGGGCGTGAGCATCCCGCGCATGAGTACCAAGCGTGCGGCGGCGTGCGGATATTACACCGCCGAGCGCTTGGATCAGATGAATTACGACGTGATCGAGGAGCCTGTGGCGTATACCCTGCGTAACGACAAGAGCCCGATCTACTTTTACGACAAAAAGACCGCGGTGCGCCGCCCCTTGATGTGCGTGCATTGCGGCAAGGACGTGCGATATCGCCGCAAGCTGTGCACAAAATGCTTTGCGGACGATCTGGCGATCAGACGCGCGGAGGGAGATTTGCACCGCGCGGAGCACTATCACATGAAGCGTGAGCGCGTGCTGTTCTTTGATCTGGAGCTGACGGGCGTGTACGACCACGACGAGATCCTGTCGATCTCGATCACCGACGGAAACGGGCAGATCGTGATGGACACTCTGGTCAAGCCCGCCAAGAAACGGAAGTGGAAGCAGACCGAGAAGATCCACGGTATTACCCCCGACATGGTGGCGGACGCGCCGAGCCTTGAGTCTCTCACGCCCCGCATCAAGGAGATCTTTGAGGCGGCTGACGTACTGGTGGCATACGGTGTTTCCACCGATTACAGCCATATCAAATACATCTACGGAACCGAGCGCGAGCGCGAGGCGCTGCGTGAGAAAACGAGATGCGCGTCGATCGAGTTCGTTCGCTTTCAGTCGGAGCATTACCCCGAGCTCGTGCACGCGTCCCTTAGCGACGCGATGGCGCTGCTTGAAATCGAGTGGGACGGCGTGGCGCACACCTCGATCGCGGATACGATCGGATGCGCCAAGGTCTGGGAGAAGCTGTTCCCCAACTACTATGAGGATTGAGGTTTGAAAATGGATCGTTTTTTCGGACTTGATAAGGTCTCGGCGCACGACGAGTCGAGCGAATTGCTCGTGACTGTGCACGATGAGATCGAAAAAAATCTGATCTGCGGCATCCTTGAGGAGGAGCAGATCCCTTATCTTTGCAAGGATCGCGGCAGCGGTGAGGTCGCGCGGATCCTGACGGGCTTTTCGGTGTTTGGGTGCGATATTTTCGTGCCCACGGCGGCGTACGCCGCGGCGGCAGAGCTTCTGGACGCATACCGCAACGGAGAGGTCGTGGAGGATTTTTCCGATGATCCCGACGCCGAGGTCGATGACTGAGAGGTAGACATGAAGGAAATTTTACTTTGTAAATACGGCGAGATCGTGCTCAAGGGCGCCAACCGCCGCTATTTTGAGGACACGCTGTGCCGAAACCTGCGTTTTCGCGCAAAGCATTACGGAAATTTTGAGATCACGCGCTCGCAGAGCACGCTGATCATTGAGCCGAAGGACGAGTATGCCGATATCGACGGCATGTTTGAAAGCGCGCGCAAGGTGTTCGGGCTTGTTGGCATCAGCCGTTGCGCCGTGTGCGAAAAGAGCATGGCGGATATCGAGCGCACGGTGCGTGAGTACGTTCCGCAGTTCTTGGTCGGCAAGCGCACGTTCAAGGTCGTGGCAAAGCGCTCGGACAAGCGTTTTGTGCCCGATTCCATGGGGATTGTGCGCGAGGTCGGCGGCTACATCCTCTCCACCGTCAAGGGAATTGCGGTGGACGTACACGAGCCCGATATCGTTGTGCAGGTGGAGATCCGCGAGCACAACGCGTTCGTTCACGCGGGGCAGTTTAAGGGAGCGGGCGGCATGCCCGTGGGAACCAACGGCAAGGCGCTGCTGCTCTTGTCGGGTGGCATTGATTCCCCCGTCGCGGGCTACATGATCGCAAAGCGCGGCGTGCAGATCGAGGCGGTGCACTTTGAATCCTTCCCCTACACCAGCGAAATGGCGCGCGAGAAGGTGCTGACGCTGGCTCGCGAGGTGGCACAGTACGCGGGCACGTTTAACGTGCATGTGGTGTCGCTCACCAAGATTCAAGAGTTGCTTGTCAAGAACTGCGAGGAGGAATACTTCACGCTGATTTTGCGCCGATACATGATGGCGATCGCGGACAAGCTGGCAAAAAGGATCGGCTGTCACGCGCTGATCACGGGCGAGAGCCTCGGTCAGGTCGCGTCGCAGACCATGCAGGCGCTCGGTGTGACCGACCCCATGGCAAGCATGCCCGTGTTCCGTCCCTGCATCGGCATGGACAAGGAGGAGATCGTGCAGGTGGCGCGCAAGATCGGCACCTTCGATACCTCCATTCAGCCCTACGAGGACTGCTGTACGGTATTTACTCCTAAGCACCCCAAGACCAAGCCCGAGCTCTTTAAGGTCGAGGAGCAGCAGAGACGGTTGGATTTTGACGCGTTGGTCGAGGAAGCGCTCGAGGGCGCGTACGTTGAACATATCAGAACGGAATTTTGAGGTGATAGTATGGAACAGAAATTTTACCACATGAACATTGCGGGGTGTGAGCGCGATCTGCCGCTGTGCCCCTTGAACGACGGATTGATGATCGGCGCGTTTGTGATCTTCGGTGACCCCGAGCTGACCACGGCATGCGCGCAGGCACTGCTTGACAAAGCACCCGAATACGATTACCTGATCACCGCAGAAGCCAAGGGCATTCCGCTGGTGCACGAGATGGCGCGACTTGCGGGCAACCAGAAGTATTTTCTGGCAAGAAAGAGCCCCAAGCTCTACATGACGGGCGTGCTTGCGGTCACGGTGCATTCGATCACCACGGCACGCGAGCAGACGCTCTACCTTGACACGGCGGACGCAGAGCTGATGAAGGGCAAGAGGATCCTTCTGATCGACGACGTGGTGTCCTTGGGCGACTCCATGCATGCGCTGGAGGAGCTGGTCTTGCAGGCGGGCGGCAAGATCTGCGGCAAGATGACCATTCTTGCCGAGGGCGACGCACAGAAGCGTGAGGACCTGATCTATCTTGAAAAGCTGCCGCTGTTTGATCGCGACGGAAACCAAATCTAAAACGGCATTTTCGCATACATAAGGAGTAAAATCATGGCTGAATTATTGAGCAAAAACGATAGACGTACGCATTATTGCGGCACTGTAAGAGCGTCCGACATCGGCGCGACGGTTTGCGTGATGGGTTGGGTGCAGAAGCAGAGAGACCTTGGAAACCTGATCTTTATCGACCTGCGCGACCGCACGGGTATCGTGCAGCTGGCGTTTGACAACGAGACCGACAAGGAGATTTTCGACAAGGCGTTCGGCATTCGTGCCGAGTACGTTCTGTGCGCGCACGGCACCGTCCGTCCGCGTGGCGAGGGTGCGGTCAACAAGAACATTCCCACGGGCGAGATCGAGGTGTTCGTCAAAGAGCTTAAGATCCTCTCTGCCGCACAGACCCCTCCTTTTGAGGTGTCCGACAGCAAAAAGGTGGGCGAGGAGACCGCGCTGAAGTACCGCTATCTGGATCTGCGCCGTCCGTCCCTGCAAAAGAACATCAAGATGCGCCATGATATCGCACGCGTGGCACGTGAATACTACTACGAAAACGGCTTCCTTGAGATCGAAACGCCCATGATGATCAAGTCCACCCCCGAGGGCGCGCGCGACTATCTCGTTCCCAGCCGTATCCATAAGGGTAGCTTCTACGCGCTTCCGCAGTCGCCCCAGCTCTACAAGCAGCTCCTGATGCTCAGCGGCTACGACCGCTACATCCAATTGGCGCGTTGCTTCCGCGACGAGGACCTGCGCGCTGACCGCCAGCCCGAATTTACCCAGATCGACCTGGAAATGTCCTTCGCGACCGAGGAGGACATCATGGCGATGAACGAGGGCTTTATCAAGCGCGTGTTTAAGGAGGTTTTGGACGTGGATATCCCCACGCCCCTGCCGCGCATGACCTTTGCGGATGCGATGAACCGCTATGGCAGCGACAAGCCCGACACCCGCTTCGGAATGGAGATCCAGGATCTTTCCGACGTTGTCAAGGGCTGCGGCTTTGGCGTGTTTACGGGCGCTATTGAGAACGGCGGAAGCGTCCGTTGCATCGTGGCAAAGAATGCGGCAGGTGTACTGACGCGTAAGGAGATTGATAAGCTCACCGAGCACGCGCGCGGCATTGGCGCCAAGGGCTTGGCGTATATCCGTTGGGCAGACGAGGCTCCCAACTGCTCCTTTGCAAAGTTCCTCACCCCCGAGGAGCTTGACGCGATCCTCGCGGCAGGCGGGATGGAGAAGGGCGACGTGATGCTTGTGGTGGCGGACAAAAACAAGGTGGTTCTTCCCACGCTCGGCGCGCTCCGCACGCTCCTTGGCAAGAAGCTGGAGCTGATCGACCCGAGCAAGTTCAACTTCCTCTGGGTGGTTGAGTTCCCGTTCTTCGAGTGGAACGAGGAAACCGAGCATTGGGACGCGATGCACCATCCCTTTACCATGCCGCTTCAGGAGTGCCTCGAGTACCTCGAGACCGACCCCGGGCAGGTGCGCGCGCAATGCTACGATATGGTGCTCAACGGCACCGAGCTGCTTTCGGGCTCGATCCGTATCACCGACTGGCAGCTGCAGGAAAAGATGTTCAAGGCGCTGGGACTTACACAGGAGGACATCGAGCGCAAATTCGGCTTCCTTGTGGACGCATACAAGTACGGAGCTCCCCCTCACGGCGGATCGGGCATGGGTCTTGACCGCCTTGCTATGGTCATGTCCGGCGCGGATTCTCTGCGTGACGTGGTGGCGTTCCCGAAGGTGCAGAACGCGAGTGAACTCATGTCGCAGTGTCCCACACCCGTGGCGGCGACTGACCTCGCGGTCCTCGGCATTGCCGTAACCGAAGAAGAATAAAGTCGGTACGGTGCGCGCCTTTCCAAAGGCGCGCACCGTAAATCACACAAGTTGTTTTCAAGCGGCTACCCGCCGTGAAACCACCACCTACCCTTTTGTTATAAAAGTTCTTGAAAGGAGATGGGGGTGTAGGGGAAGGGGGAAACTTCTTCCAAGAAGTTTCCCCCTTCCCCCACAGTTCCCATATCATTACAAATGCCCGAATTGTTATCCCCGGCGGGGAATTTTGAAAAAATGAAGGCGGCGCTGCTTTACGGAGCGGACGCGGTGTATCTGGCGGGGCAGATGTTCGGCATGCGCGCCGCCGCGGACAACTTTACGGTAGAGGAGCTTTACGCCGCCGCTGCATACGTCCATGAGCGCGGCAAAAAGATCTATCTGACCGTTAACACCATGCCACACGTGCAGGAGTATCCCGCGCTGCGCCGATTCCTTGCGGATATCAAGGACGCGGGGATTGACGCGATGATCGTGGCAGACCTTGGTGTGTTTGCAACGGTGCGCGAGATCATTCCCGACATGGAGATCCATATGTCCACGCAGACCTCGATCGTCAGCCCCGCTTCAGCAAGGGCGTACGCCGCAATGGGGGCAAAGAGACTTGTGCTGGCACGGGAATTGACGCTGGATGAGATCAAAGCGATTCGCGCAGAGCTCCCTGATGAGATCGAGCTGGAGGCGTTTATCCACGGCTCGATGTGCGTCTCTTACAGCGGAAGATGCTTGCTTGCCAACGCCTTCAACGGGCGGGACGGCAACCGCGGCACCTGCTCGCAGCCCTGCCGTTGGAACTATTCCATCGTGGAAGAAAAGCGGCTTGACACGCCCTTTCCCATCGAGCAGCAGGAAAACGTCGGCACGTTTATCATGTCCTCTAAGGATATGTGCATGATCGAGCATATCCCCGAATTGATGCAAAGCGGCGTGATGTCCTTTAAAATTGAGGGGCGCATGAAGAGCGCGTACTACACGGCCGTGGTCACAAACGCATACCGTATGGCAATTGACGCATATAAAAAGGATCCCACGGGGTATCAATTTGACCCCGCGTGGCTTTCGGAGCTTGAGAGTGTTTCGCACCGCGAATACGGCACGGGCTTTTATTTCGACGACCCGATGCAGAATCCCCAGCTCGTCAGCGCCTGCGGCTACATTCGCGAAAAGGCATATTTCTCGACCGCCATCGAATACGATGAAAAAGAGGCCGATGCCATCGCGGCAACGGGCGTGCCGATGGAAAACGAGAACGGCAGACTGTACCGCTTTATCCAGCGCAACAAGGTCAGCGCGGGAGAGGACGCGGAGATCATTTCCCCGGGGGCTATCGGGCGGGGCTTCTCTGTGCGCGAGCTGTACGCTCCCGACGGCGGCGTTCTGGAATCCACGCCGCACCCCTCGATGATCTATTGGTGCCGCGTGCCGTTTTCCGTGCGCGAGGGTGACATTATGCGCGCGTCGGCGGGAAAAGGACTCGAGATCCGTGCCAAGGACCGCCTGAAGGACGACTGCTAATAAAAAGGAGTACATCATGTTCCTTCTTGAACTGTTAAAATCAATTCTGTACGGCATTGTGGAGGGCATTACCGAGTGGCTGCCCATCAGCTCCACGGGGCACCTGATCATCGTTGAGGATCTGTTGCCCTTTGCCTTTGATGCACCGCACAAGGACTTTCATAAGGAGTTCTGGGAAATGTTCCAGGTCGTGATCCAGCTGGGCGCGATTCTGGCGGTCGTGGTGCTGTTTTGGGAAAAGCTCTGGCCATTCTCCAAAAAGAAAACGGCAGAGCAAAAACGCGGCACGTGGCGGCTTTGGGCGCACGTGGTCGTGGCAAGCCTCCCCGCGGCGTTTGCGGGCATCGTGCTTGATAAGGTACTGGAAATAGCAACGGGAAAGGACATTGACGGCTGGCTTTACAACTCGGTCGTGGTTGCCGTGGCGCTCATTGTGTACGGCGTGGCGTTCATTCTGATCGAACGCTTCAATAAAAACCGCGCGCACCGCGTCGCACGTGTGGAGGACCTTTCCTACCGCTCCGCGCTTGCCATCGGCGCGTTTCAGGCGCTTTCTATCGTGCCGGGAACCTCTCGCTCGGGCTCGACAATCCTCGGCTCTATGCTCATGGGCATCTCCCGCACCGCGGCGGCGGAATTTTCCTTCTTTATGGCGATTCCCGTCATGGTGGGCGCGAGCGGCATCAAGGCGCTTGGGTTTGTGTCATGGGTCGCGGAAAATGACGTACGTGTGCCCGTTTTGGCGTGGGTCACGCTTTTGGTGGGCTGCCTTGTGTCCTTCCTTGTGTCCATGGCGGCGATCCGTTTTTTGATGGATTTTGTCAAAAAGCACAGCTTTGCGCCCTTCGGCATCTACCGCATCGTGCTGGGCGTGCTGGTTCTGGCCATTTGGCTCCTGAGAATGTGATATGAATGACCGTTTAAAGATCCCGTTCCCTGTGATCGTTGAGGGGAGATACGACAAATTGCGTCTTGAGAGCGTGATCGAGGGGCAGATTTTGACCACCGACGGCTTTGGCGTGTTTAATAAAACCGAAAAGGGGATGCTTTTTCGGGCGCTCTCGCAAAAAACGCCGCTGATCGTTCTGACCGACAGCGACGGGGCGGGGAAGCTGATCCGCTCACACCTGACGAGCGCGATCCCCGCAGATCGCTTGATCCATTTGTATGTGCCGCGCATCAAGGGCGTGGAAAAACGCAAGTCGGCCCCCTCGGCCGAGGGCGTGCTTGGCGTGGAAGGTATGGAGCGCGACCTGTTGCGTGAATTGTTCCTGCCGTACGCCGACTCGGACGCTGTGGCACACCGTATGTGCGAAAACCCGCTTTCCAAGGTCGATTTTTACGAGGATGGGCTGACGGGGGGATCGGACAGTCGCGCGCGTCGCGACGCTTTGGCTGTGAAATTGGGCTTGCCCGAGGGCATGACGCCAAACGCGCTTTTGTCCGCCTTGCGCGTGCTTTGTACCTATGAAGAATACTGCGCCGCCGTAGGCCGCGGGAAAGAGGAACAATAAAAAATGAAAAAAGAGATCAAGCCGATCGAGAGCGACATTGCGGGCGTTTACCGCCACTATAAGGGCGGCATGTACCGCGTGATTTGCCTCGCGCACCACTCCGAAACCCTTGAGGATATGGTCATCTACGAGCCGCTTGACGGCTCCACGGGCGTCTGGGCACGCCCCGCCTTGATGTGGAACGAAACCGTCCTCGTTGACGGCGTTGCACGCAAGAGATTTGAGAAGGTGTGAGTAGGGTGGGGGTTGCGAGAGAAACTTTTTGAAAAAAGTTTCTCTCCCGCTCTCTTCAAAAACTTTCACTAAAAAAGAATAGGCTACCCACCAAAGGGCGCGCGACAAAGTGCGCCCTTTTTTCGTGTTCTGCGTGGTGAAAGTCCGCAATGCAGTGCAGACTCTGTCTCTGCATCGCAATCTCGGTGCTCGCTGCCGCTCGCCCGCACGAGGGGATGTTGGTGCGCGTATCGGCAGGGGCAGAATAAGCCTCTCCCAGAGGGAGAGCCTAACACTGTCGCAAAACTACTTTTTTGGAGCGCTTGGGGTGGGGGTTCCCAAGTGCTTGCGAGAGCTAATCTTTCCGTATACGTACGAATCTTTCCCATGCAGTAGAGTCTG
>JAZRFD010000119.1:0-10214 GCA_045661185.1 Eubacteriales bacterium
ACGCTTGCGGCGTGTGCACGCGAGCTGTCTCTCACGCCCGACCAATTGGGCATGAAGCTCGGCATGCTTGTGGCAATGCTGTTCCCGCTGGCGGCAATTCCGATCTACGTAAAGCTCTGGAAGGGTAGAAAAAAGCAATAAAAAACGGCGCGTCTGCCACAAGCAGACGCGCTTTTTGATCCCCCTGTTTCATACCGTAATAGGGGATTTTTTCGTTTTACGCTTCGAGAATTCGTTTGGTTTGCGGGATTCGCAGAAGCAGCGCTGCAACGACCAGCACGATCGCGGTGTCGGGCAGCATGTAAATGCCGTTGTAGCAGAGAGAGTAGAGCACGGGCTGATTGACCCACTCGGCACCGAATGCCACGAACTCGGCGTAGTTTGCCCAAAGGATGATGCCCGCGAGAAAATGAACGACGAAGCGCAGGACGCACGCGAGTGCAATGCCGAGCATTTGTCCCGCAAAGCCCTTTTTGCGGAAGATGCCTGCCAGTCCCAACACCGTGAATGCCACAATGTAGTCAAGGAGCAGAGATCCGATCAGCATTCCGGGGGTCAGACCCCAAGAAAAGACACCGCCTTGCAAAATCTGCGTCCAGGAATAGCAGAACGCCGTTCCAAGACCCCAGCCAAGTCCGTATTTGATGGACACAAGGCAGATGGGGAGCATGGAGGCCAAGGTGATTGCACCGTCGAACGGGAGCTGTGCGAATTTTACGAAGCTGAGCACCACAGCCAGCGCCAGCATCACGGCACATTCGCAAAGCGCGCGAATGTTTTTGGATTGTTTCATATTCATGATACTTCCTCCCAAAATCAAAAAAATTGACCGCACGAAATCTCCGTGTGGTCAATCGTTTTGTTAAGAGTGGTATCCAAACAAAAGAAGAATCTCCCTACGCCGGTATTATCCGTATCAGGTAAAAGGGTTCGGCATTCGCCATCTCAGCCGTCCTCTGACAGCACCCCCGATTTTATGCGGTTTTGTTGGTATGAAACGCTTGTAGTATACCACAAGCCACTTCCTTTGTCAAGGCCTTTGGAAAAAATTATTTGTAGTAGTAGTTGGGAAGCACGTCCTTGAGCGTCTTGGTCTTTGCGTGAACCTTTTCGTCAATCGTGATCTTATTGTAGAATTTGTCGCACTCGTTTTTGAAGATCTTTGCGGTCAGGGCATCGGTAAAGGTAATGCTGTAGGAGGATTCAAACCAGGATTTGTTTTCCGAGAGCTCATACGCCTTTTCGGTGTGATCCAGCTTCATTACAATGTGATATCCCATCGAGGACTCCACGTGAAATACGTCGCCTACCTCTGCCGTTTCCAGCTTTTCAAGGATTTGATCCAGATAATAGAGAGAATCGTTGTTTGCCGAATATTCCACGTTCTTTTGCAGATAATAGCCGTCCTTGTAGACCTCGCTTTCGGTCACCTGCTCGACCAACGCCTTGAAGCGCTCGGGTGAGGCACCGTCGAGGTTGATCAGGAGCACGTCAAGGCGGTTGTCCAAGTCCTCCAGCTCGGAGTCGCTTTTGGGCGTCGTCTCATAGGCAGAGCCGTCAGCGGTGAGCTTGTAGGAGCGCACGCCGTTTTCCTTGTCGTAGGACACGTGCGTTTTGGTGTCGTCGGTGTAGTAAACGACCTCGCCGCCGACCAGCTCCGTGTAGGAGGTGACCTTATAGCAGACCGAGCCGTCGGATTCGTTAAAATAGATCTCGTCACCGTATTTGTCGGTTTCGTAGACGTAGTTGTAGTTTGCCAGGAATATCTGATCGAAGTGCACATAGCTATCCTCAAGATACTGCTGCTTGACGTTGTGACCGAGACGCGAGTACAGATGATTCTGCACCGCCTCAAGCTTGGCGTTCATAACCAGATATTCTTCCATGAGGTCGTAGTTGACACCGTAGTCGGCAAGCACGGAATTGAGCTTGTTTTTGTTTCCGCCACCGTCGGTCTCCACAAATTCATTGAGATAATCGTTGATCTCCTCTAATTTGGCATCGCTCAACTCCAGCTTATATTTGTCAAACAGATACTGCGCGACGAGCACGTAGTGGCATTCACGCAGGATCACGCCACGGTAATATTCATCAGCGGTTTGAAGCGTTCCGCTGCCGTCAAAATCGTCGGTCATGTCCCAAAACGCGTTCTGTAGCGCGTTTTTGCCGTTGATCGTGTAGCCCGCGGCGGAAAGGTTTCCCTTCAGGATCGAGAGCTGCAGCTCGTAAAGCTCGGCAGGGTAGACGTAGGTCTTTCCGTCGAGCTCTAACGTGAGAAACGGTGTTCCGTGCGTACCGCGACACGCGGCGCAGGAGGAAAGCGTGATCAGAAGCAGGGATAGGGTCAAGACAAGAAGCGTGACTCTGCTCAGTGTTTTTTTCATAAAAGGCGTCCTTTCGGTTACAGATACTTTATTATAACGCAGTTTTTTGTTTTTGTCTACCCGTTTTGGTGACGGATTTCGATATATTTTTCAAACATTTTGTGAATGAAGGGAAGCGGGTCGTCCGTTTTTTGCAATCGCAGGCAAATGCGCGGCTCTCCCGACATCACCATGCGTAATCTCCCGGGGTAGAGGGCGGCCAGCTCGCTCCAAACGTCAAAATCCAGCTTTTCGGGTGTGATGTGAATCCCCGACGCGTCCTGCTTGACCGACGTGATGCCGCATTTGACGGCGGCGTTGTGGATGCGGGCGATGTGGAGCAGATTCTGTGTCGGCCGCGGCGGCTCGCCAAAGCGGTCGACAAGCTCATCCGTGATATCCGACAGATCCTCGTCCGAGGCGATCAGCGCGATCTTTTTGTAAAGCGCCATGCGCTGCGCGGGGTAGGGAACGTATTTTTCGGGCAGGAACGCGTCAAATTGCAGGGAGACCGTGCACTCGACCTCATGCGCCTCGGCCTCGCCCTTTTCCTCAAGCACCGCGCGGTTGAGCAGCTTGATATAAAGGTCATAGCCGATCGCGTCCAGGTGTCCGTGCTGCTCGGCACCGAGAAGGTTGCCCGCGCCGCGGATCTCCATGTCGCGCAGGGCGATCTTAAAGCCCGCGCCGAACTCGGCGTATTCACGGATCGCCTCCAGCCTCTTTTGTGCGATCTCGGGGATGGATTTAAAGGGCGGGAAGGTGAAATACGCATAGGCGCGTCGCGAGGAGCGACCGATGCGTCCGCGGATCTGATGAAGCTGCGAAAGCCCCAGACGGTGCGCGTTTTCAACGATCAGCGTGTTGGCGTTGGGAATGTCCACGCCGGTTTCGATGATCGTGGTGCAAACGAGAATGTCGATCTCACCGCGCAGCATCTCCTCCCAGATACGCTCCAGCTCATCCTTATCCATTTTTCCGTGCGCGACTGTAATGCGCGCCTCCGGGATGGCGGCGGAAAGCTCTGCCGCTGCGGTGTTGATGCTTTCCACGTTGTTGTAAAGGTAAAAGACCTGACCGCCGCGCCGCAATTCGCGACGTACCGCTTCTTCAATGATCAGCCCGTCCTTTTCCAGCACGTAGGTCTGAACGGGCAAGCGGTCACCGGGCGCATCGTCAAGGATCGAGATGTCGCGGATGCCGCCCATTGCCATGTTGAGGGTGCGGGGAATGGGGGTTGCGGAGAGGGAAAGGACGTCCACACCGTCGCAAAGCTGCTTGAGCTTTTCCTTTTGCGCAACTCCAAAGCGTTGCTCCTCGTCAATGATCACAAGTCCCAGATCGTGGAATTTGATATCCTTGGAAAGCAAGCGGTGCGTGCCGACGATGATGTCGACCTCACCGCGCCCCAAACGGCGAACGGTTTGCGCCTGCTGCTTGGAGGTGCGAAAACGTGAGAGCATATCCACATTGACGGCAAAGGCGCGCATGCGGCTGACAATGGTTTGGTAATGCTGAAGGGCGAGCAGGGTCGTGGGCACAAGGATTGCTACCTGCTTGCCGCCTAGCACCGCCTTGTATGCGGCACGGAGCGCGACCTCGGTCTTTCCGTAGCCCACGTCACCGCAAAGCAAGCGGTCCATGGGAACGGCGCGCATCATATCCCCCTTGATCTCGTCGGCGGCAGAAAGCTGGCTTTCGGTCTCGTCGTAAGGGAATGCATCCTCAAAGGACTTTTGATAGCTGTCATCGGCGGGGAAGGCGTGCCCCGGGCGGCGCAGTCGCTCGGCATACAGCTTGATGAGCTCCTTTGCCATATCCTTGACTGCGCTTTTGGCGCGCGCCTTGGATTTTTTCCAGGACTCTCCCCCCATTTTGGAGAGCTTAACAAGCCCGTCGTCCGAGTGGGCGCCAATATATTTGGAAACCTTGTCAAGCTTTTCGATCGAAATAAAGAGCTTGTCGCTTCCCGCATACTGAATGCCAATATAATCGCGCGTAATTCCCTCGCAGGTCAGGGTTTCAATGCCCGTATAGCGTCCGATACCGTAATTTTCGTGTACAACGAAATCACCGACCTCAAGCTCGGCATAGGAAAGGATGCTCTTGGATTTTATCTTCTTTTTCTTAAGCCCGGCGCTTTTTGAGGAAAGCGACAGCGAGCCCACACGCGCGTCGGCAGCAAGCGAGAGGATCGCGAATTTGGGAACGATCAATTCAAAGCCCGCCAAGGCGTTTTTGTAAAGGACCGATACCGTGCCGCGCGCCATAGCCTCGGGAGTCGATGCCTCGGGGCAGACGACAAAGCCGCGATCGGTCAGCGTTTGCTCGGCGGTGCGCGCGGCAACCTCGTTCTCGGTCAAAACCAAACAGCGGTATCCACCCTGCACGTAATTGCCGAGGTCCTCTAAAAACAGCTCCTCGTTTTCCACGTACGTCACCGTGTGACGCGTGCGGAAGCCGAACAGACCTGAAAGGCGCTTATCGCTCACCGCGTGCGCGATCGAATCGGCGTGTAGCGTGACGTTGGCATCGCAAAACAGATCAAAGGCGGTTGCGCTTTTGGCATAATCCGTGTATTTGGGCGCGATCGTGCCGCCCTCCACGAGCTCCTGTACGGTCTGCTCCAAATGCCACGCCGACGCCTTCATGCGGTCACTTACGGCATTGGTGCCGCGAATGCAGACCAGCGTGCGCGTGTCGAAATAATCCAAAAGCGAGGCGCGCTCGGGGTAGACCAGCGTGATATATTTGTCAAGAAAATGCAGCTCGCGGCTGCCATCGTGCGCGCCGTCCACGGCGGCACTTTCCTTGACCAGCTCCTCCAGCACCCGCTCGTCGTGCGTGACCTTGAATTGAGCGGTCAACGCCTTTTTTAAGGCTGCCAACACCTCGGCATTGGTCAAGAGCTCGCGAGCCGGCGGAAATGCCGCTGACGTAACCGTGTCGGACATGCGCTGGGTTTCGGGATCAAACAGCCCCATGCGGTCGATCTCATCTCCGAAAAACTCAATACGTAACGCAAAAGTGCCGTTTTTGGAGGCACCGTCGTCACAGAATGCGGCATAAGGCGGGTATACGTCCACGATCCCGCCGCGCAGGGCGAACTGCCCGGGACTGTCGACCAGATCCACGCGCACGTAGCCCGCCGCGGTGAGCTGCTTGGCAAAGGCCTGCGGTTCGATGATAGTGGATTGCTCGATACGGATCGTGGCATGGCGCAGCTTTTGCGGGGGAATGGTGTAGCCAAGCGTGGCGTCGGGCGTGGTCAGAACCACGTCGTAGTCGTTGCAAAGAAGCCCATACAACACGCGTAGCCTCTCATGCTCGTACTCATGGGAGGCGGTAATGTTATAAAACGTCAGGTCGCGCGTCATATAAAAGGCGGCGCGCAGACCGCATCGCTCAAGCACTCCGAGCAGACGCACGCAATCCTTTTCCTCGGGGCACACGATCAGGGCGGGGACGCCCGCGCGTACGGCTGCCGTGTCCTCGATCAGAGAGACGAGGAACGCGTCGGACGCGCCGTCACATAAGCCGCTGGCGAGGATAGGTAGGGGCTTGTCGCGGAAATTTCGCGTCGCTACGCGCAAAAGCTGCGCGTATTCGGGGTCGCTTCGGATACATTGTGTTAAAAGACTCATAAATTACTCTTTCCCGGGCTTGTAGGAGTTGCAGAGCTGCATCGCGTCGTCAAATTTGCCGTCCAGAATCCTTGCAAGACCCTCGCGAACACATCCAAACGCGCCAAAAAGCGCTTCCTGATCGGCTTTTGAAAATTCCGAAAGCACCCACGCTGCCAGATCGTAGTCGGGGTGCGGCTTTTCTCCCACGCCAATGCGGATGCGGGGGAAATTTTCCGAGCCCAGATGCGCGATGATGTCCTTGAGTCCATTGTGTCCGCCCGCGCTGCCCTTACGGCGAACGCGGAGCTTGCCGGGCGCTTGGGTGACGTCGTCGGACAGGACAATGACGTTTTCGGGCGCGATCTTGTAGAATGCTGCGGCTTCACCGACCGCCGTGCCCGACAGATTCATCAGGGTCTGCGGCTTCACCAGGAGCACGCGGTGCTGCCCGACCTGTGCCTCGGCGCAAAGCGCGTGGAATTTTGAGCGGTCGATCCGCACACCCACGGTCTGCGCGATATAGTCAATGCAAAGAAAGCCCGCGTTGTGCCGCGTGTTGAAATATTTGTCCCCGGGGTTTCCAAGGCCCACGATCAGGTGGGTAATGGGAGCCTTGGGTGATTCTTCCTTTTTCGCGATCCTTTTAAACAGATCAAAAATGTCAGCCATTGCTTTTTCTCCTTGTTTTTTTGCGGTTTTTGCTAAAAAACGCAAAAGGGCGCCCGACTCCGAGAGAGTCCGCCGCGATTTCATATTTACCATATTATACAATACAAATGCCGAGGTGTCAAACGCAATTTGTGCGATTTTTCTTTTGTTCACAAAATATTTACAATATTGACGGCCTTTTAACGATGTAAACCTATGGAAAAATGGGAAAAAATGTGGTATAATAAGCCGTAATGCGAAAGTCGAAAGGGTACGGACGCTTTTTTTGCCGTGCCCGATCATCGGCATGTCAAAAATAAAATTCATATAAAATGGAGGATTCCAAACATGGCAAAGAAGTATTGCTATCTGTTTTCCGAAGGCGACGCATCCATGCGTGAGCTGCTCGGTGGTAAGGGCGCAAACCTTGCTGAAATGACCAAGATCGGTCTTCCTGTTCCTCAGGGCTTCACGATTTCCACCGAAGCCTGCACCCAGTACTATGAGGATGGCAGACAGATCAACGACGGCATCATGGCCGAGATCATGGAGTATATCGTAAAGATGGAAGAGGTTACCGGCAAGAAGTTCGGTGATCTTGAGAACCCCCTGCTCGTTTCCGTTCGTTCGGGTGCTCGCGCATCCATGCCCGGTATGATGGATACCATCCTGAACCTGGGTCTGAACGAGGAAGTCGTTGAGGTTATGGCAAAGAAGTCTGGCAATGCTCGTTGGGCTTACGACTGCTACAGAAGATTTATCCAGATGTACTCCGACGTCGTTATGGAGGTCGGTAAGAAGTACTTCGAGGAGCTCATCGACAAGATGAAGGAAGAGAAGGGCGTGAAGCTCGACGTTGAGCTGACCGCTGAGGACCTGAAGGAACTGGCTGAGCAGTTCAAGGCTGAGTATAAGGCAAAGATCGGTGAGGACTTCCCGAGCGATCCTAAGGTACAGCTCATCGGCGCTGTTAAGGCAGTGTTCCGTTCTTGGGATAACCCCCGTGCAAATGTTTACAGACGCGACAACGATATTCCTTATTCTTGGGGTACCGCTGTCAACGTACAGGCAATGGCATTCGGTAATATGGGTGACAACTGCGGTACCGGTGTTGCGTTCACGCGTGACCCCGCAACCGGTGAGAAGCGCCTGATGGGCGAGTTCCTGACCAACGCACAGGGCGAGGACGTCGTTGCAGGTGTCCGTACGCCTATGCCGATCGAAGAGATGGCAAACAAGTTCCCGGCTGCATTCGAGCAGTTCAAGAAGGTTTGCGAGATCCTCGAGAACCACTATCACGACATGCAGGATATGGAGTTCACCATTGAAAATGAGAAGCTCTATATGCTCCAGACCCGTAACGGTAAGAGAACCGCTCCCGCAGCTCTGCAGATCGCCGTTGATCTCGTAGCAGAGGGTCACAAGACCAAGGAAGAAGCAGTTCTGATGATCGACCCCAGAAACCTCGACACCCTTCTGCATCCCCAGTTTGACGCAAAGGCTCTCAAGGCTGCAAAGCCCATGGGCCGCGGTCTGGGTGCATCCCCCGGTGCTGCTTGCGGCCAGATCGTCTTCTCCGCAGAGGACGCTGAGGCTTGGAAGGCAGCAGGCAAGAAGGTCGTCCTTGTTCGTCTTGAGACCTCTCCCGAGGATATCACGGGTATGAAGGCATCTCAGGGTATCCTGACCGTTCGCGGCGGTATGACCTCTCACGCAGCAGTCGTTGCTCGCGGTATGGGTAAGTGCTGCGTATCCGGTTGCGGCGATATCGCTATGGACGAGGAGAACAAGCAGTTCACGCTGGCAGGAAAGACCTACCACGAGGGTGATTGCATCTCCATCGACGGTTCTACCGGTAACATTTACGACGGTCTGATCCCCACCGTTGACGCAGAGATCTCCGGAAACTTCGGCACCATCATGGGCTGGGCTGACGAGTTCCGTACGCTGAAGGTCCGCACCAACGCTGATACTCCCGCAGACGCAAAGAAGGCTCGCGAGCTGGGCGCTGAGGGTATCGGTCTGTGCCGTACCGAGCATATGTTCTTCGAGGCAGACAGAATTGCAGCATTCCGCGAAATGATCTGCTCCGACACCGCTGAGGAAAGAGAAGCAGCTCTTGCAAAGATCCTTCCTTACCAGCAGGGCGACTTCGAGAAGCTGTACGAGGCCCTTGAGGGCAACCCCGTATGCATCCGTTTCCTGGATCCCCCTCTCCATGAGTTCGTTCCTACCACCGAGGAGGATATCGCACTCCTGGCAAAGGCACAGGGCAAGAGCGTTGATGCAATCAAGGCAATCATCGCATCTCTCCACGAGTTCAACCCCATGATGGGTCACCGTGGATGCCGTCTGGCAGTCACCTATCCCGAAATCGCAAAGATGCAGACTACCGCGGTTATCCGCGCTGCAATCAACGTACAGAAGGCTCATCCCGATTGGAACGTCAAGCCCGAGATCATGATCCCGCTGGTTGGCGACGTGAAGGAGCTGAAGTACGTGAAGTCCGTTGTCGTTGAGACCGCAGACGCAGAGGTCGCTGCCGCAGGCGCTGATCTGAAGTATGAGGTTGGTACCATGATCGAGATTCCTCGCGCATGCCTGACCGCTGACGAGATCGCTGCAAACGCAGACTTCTTCTGCTTCGGTACGAACGACCTGACCCAGATGACCTACGGCTTCTCCCG
Source organism: Eubacteriales bacterium (assembly GCA_045661185.1). Classification (GTDB taxonomy): domain Bacteria; phylum Bacillota; class Clostridia; order Oscillospirales; family CAG-272; genus UMGS1865. Next base: position 9,325 of record JAZRFD010000119.1, read on the forward strand.
TGACGACGCAGGTAAGTTCCTGGGCGCATACTACGATGCGAAGATCTTCGAGAACGATCCCTTCGCAAAGCTTGACCAGACCGGTGTCGGCAAGCTGATGAACATGGCAGTTACCCTTGGCCGTCCCGTTAACTCCAACCTCCACGTTGGTATCTGCGGCGAGCACGGCGGTGACCCCACGTCCGTTGAGTTCTGCCACCAGATCGGCCTTGACTACGTATCCTGCTCTCCCTTCAGAGTACCGATCGCACGTCTGGCTGCTGCACAGGCTGCTCTTAAGTAATTAAACCAAACAAATCAAGCTGATTTAGGGCAAAACCTAATATCAAAACCACAATAGAAAAATTGACCTTGCAAAAGAAATTTTGCAGGGTCTTTTTTTACGCAAAAAGCCTTGTAAATCCCGCATTTTGTGAATAAAACGAGTATTTTATTCACTTTTTCAAACATTGAAAATTATAACGGCGTTGCCCCGATTCATTCTATCGGTGGTTGCCCTGCAACAAAAGCCGCGCACCTCGGTGCGCGGCTTTTGTCATTTAAAATATTCCCAAAAGTGTTGCAAAAAGGAAAATGTTGTGTTATAATGAAAATGGAAAGGTATCTTTTCCGAAAAACGTACGAAAGGAATCTGATGATATGAAGAACATCAAAAGATTACTGGTGTCAGTTCTTGCACTTATCATGATCGTTTCCACGGTCTTTACGATGAGCGCGTGTGACACGACGAACAACGGTGGAAATACGGACGATCCGTCCAATCCGCCTGCAGAATGGGGAGATGATATTCAAATCACCCCCGGACAAAACGGATACGGTGGAGAGGGTAAGATCAAAATTACCTTCAAGGCGACGTATGCCAATGAGACCGATACCGCGCGCGTTACGGT
>JAZRFD010000120.1:0-40042 GCA_045661185.1 Eubacteriales bacterium
CCCTTCGTGGGTAATTTCAGCGGCGGCGGACATACGATTTCCAACTTCAAGATCACCAACGGCTCACTTTCTAACATCGGTTTGTTTGGTCAGGTCTACGGTACAATTTGCGATCTGACGGTCGAGGGCTTTGAAATCAATCTTGCCTCGAACGCTTGGGCCGTTTACGTCGGCGGTATCGCGGGACGCATGGAGAACGGTAACCTTGTCAACTGCTCCGCCAGCGGCTCGATCACCGTAAATGCGGCGAACAGCAGCAATCCGAACTCCGTTTATGCGGGCGGTCTTGTAGGTTATCTTTATAATCCCGATATCGTTAAGGATTGCTACAGCGAATGCACGGTCTACGTGCAAAAGGTAAAGAACCAGGGATACGTTGGCGGCATGATCGGTAGTATTTATGGCGCAGAAGGTGGCGTTACCGTATCCGGCTGTGAGTCGTGGACGACCATCACTGTGGATGCCTTTAGTACGATCTATGCGGGAGGACTCTTTGGATCGGAAAGCTATGCATCCACCACCACGATCACCGATTGCTTTGCAACCGGTACGATCAGCCTTGGTAATTCCAATCCCTCGTCTAACCGCGAGGCATACGCAGGCGGTATTACGGGCAACGTTTCGGGTGTTGCTGCGATCTCCGATGTCGAGGCTGACTTTACCGTTGACGTTGCCTGCTATGCAAGCACTTATGCGGGCGGTATCGTTGGTACTGCGTATAAGGGTGACTTGTCGAATGTGGAATTCCACGGAACGATCAACGTAGTCAATAACAGTGACTCCTACTATTCCTCTTATGTCGGCGGTATCATCGGCACTTTCTCCGGTACTGTTTCGGGTAGCTACGCAGAGGTTGAGATCACCCTGAAGAATTGCAGCTCTAGCAGCAACATGGGTGGTGGCTATGGACACGTAGGCGGTGTTACGGCAAGCTGCGAGTCTATTGTTGACTCGAGTGCCGATGTTACGATCAATATCGTTGGCGGCAAGATTCGTTACGCAGGCGGTCTTGTGGGCAATGCGAAGAGTAGTATTGAGAATTGCTACGCGAATGCGATCATTCGCTCGGATGCCGCGGTCAGCTCTGAAACTGCTGTGGGCGGTCTTGCGGGCCGTGCCGTTTCCGTAAAGAATTCCCATGCGTCGGCAGACGTTGAGGCAAGAGCATATTTCCTTGGCGTGCTTGTTGGAACGCTGGGTGACACTTACACCGCAGGTCAGGCAAGCGATTGCTACGCGACGGGTAAGCTTTGCGGTAACGCACAAGCGTTTGGCGGTATTGCTGGCTATGCTTGGTCGGCAAGCGTTTCGAGATGTTGGTCAGACGTAACCATCGAGGCTGCCTTCTACGGCTCGAATTCTACGGTTTATGTAGGTGGCTTGCTGGGTTACCTGAGCGGCTCTGTAAGCGGCTCTTACGCAATTTCGGACATTGAGGTGCTGTATAACGATACACCGGACAACAAGTCCATCTATGCAGGCGGCTTGGTAGGCTGTGTGCGCGGAGGGGGTGTTTCTGCGTGCTATGCAGAAGCAACCATTCGTGCAGAATATACTGAAAGAGTAAACGCGGGCGGCCTTGTCGGATGCAATGAGGGCACTGCGGTTGTCAACTCTTACGCGCAGGGTACGGTCTATGCGCAAAGCAGCCGTCAGAGCTCTTGGGCAAGGGCTACGACCTACGCGGGCGGTATTGTAGGTTATAATACTTATGCGGGCGTTGTTTCCAATTGCTACGCTTCCGTAAACATCACGGCACATACGTCGAATACAGGTTACGGTGACATTTACGCGGGTTACGTTGTAGGCTCTTCGTATGACGTTCAGAACTGCTACTACGACGAAAATGCAGTTTGCCAATATCTCTATGCAGGTCAGGATGAGTACACTGTTGGCGTTACCTCAACGGCGGCAGGCGTAACGGCTACTTCTGCCGACACCTTCAAATCTTGCGAGTGGGTCAAGGAAAACCTGTGGAGTTTCGAGCTTGACTATTGGCTCTTTGACGGCGAGAATTACCCTGTGTTTAACACCGAGTTCATCGAAAACGGCTTCATTGAGATCGGCTCTGCCGAGGAGCTGCTGGCACTGAGTGGTAATTCTCTTTCCCTCAATTACAAGCTGGTGGCTGACATTGACCTTGGCGGCGCTGAGTGGACCCCCATCGTTTCCGTGAATGGTATCTTTGACGGTAACGGTTACAAGATTTCCAATTTCTACATGACCTCCACGGAGGAAACGAATTACGGCTTTATCAAGACGAATTCGGGTACCGTTCGCGGATTGCTTTTGGAGAATGCCAGAATCAACGCAAGCTCCTACGGCACTGTCTGTACGGTTGGCTTGCTTGTGGGCAGTAACCAAGGGACGATTGAAAATTGCGGTGTGCAGGGCGGATCTGTGAGCTACTATTCCAAGAATAACTACAGCAATTATGATTACAGCTTGAGCATCGGTGGTCTTGTGGGACAGAATTCAGGTGTGATCAACGCTTGCTATTCTACGGCAAGTGTAAGCAGTAGCCGCAACTATTCCGATGTTTACATCGGCGGTCTTGTAGGCTTCAACACACACGGCACAATCCTCAACAGCTACGCAATGGGCAGTGTGTCCGGCGAGCTTTCCTCCAGCGTGTCACAGGGTAGCGCTTACGTGCGTGCAGGCGGTCTGGTCGGTAACCATGAATCGGGCAGAATTGCGTACTGCTATGCTACGGGTACCGTATATGCAAGCGGTGCAGGCGCAAATGCAGGTGGCTTGATCGGAACGTGCAACTCCGGAAGCCTGATCGGTGAACAGCTTTATGCGTGCAACAGTACTGTCAGCGCATACAGTAGCTATTACAGTGTTGCAGCTGCATTTGCGAATAATACTCCGAGCGATCTGGCAGAGAGCTGCTACTCGAATACGAATATGCGTGTCTATTCTCAAAAGAGTAGCTTGGGTACTACGGGTAAAAAACTGAGTCAGTCAACTATGATTACTCAGATGACCGAGAACTGGGATTCTTCTGTTTGGACCTTCTCCGAAACGGGTTATCCCACGCTCAGCTTCTTCGCAAACTAAACAACACAAAAGCGGCGCTTGCCAATGGCAAGCGCCGCATCTTTATGCGTTAAATTCTGCGTACGGGTTGATTTAAGGGGGTGCCATCTTCAAACGCGGCAATGATCGCATCCACCTCGCGTGCGTTCTCGGTTGAGAACAGATAGTGCTGCGCGGTGATGTGCGACCTCAGTAGCGCATCTGTGCGGTCGGACATGCAGGTCGGAAGACTGTTATAGATCACGCTGCGGTGCTCCCATTCGCGAAGGACGGGAAAGAGAAATCCGCGGCGGTCCTTGAGCGTCAGCGCGTTTTGCGCGCACGCGCGACAGTCGCCGATCTCCTTTCCGACGCATTTTTCAAGCGTCATAAGCGGCACACGCCCGTAAACGATCAAGGACGTGTCCCCGCCGACGTCACGCGCCTGCGGAAGCGTCAATTCGGGCGAGAGAATGATCTCCTGCAACCCAAGGCTTTCCAAAGCACACACCGTTTCTTCGTTTGTCACGTTCAAACGGAAATCACCTACGGGAATCAAGCCCGCATTGCGTACGAGCGAAAGATGCCCGAGATTGCCGACAAGGGCGTAGCGCACGCCCGCCTTTTTTGCGTTTTCAAGCATTTGCGTCACGCGCACGAGATCACTTTCAAAGATCACGGGCGGCAGTACAACGCCGTCGCAGACGTCGCTTTCCTTGGCGAGCGGCAGATAAATGCGATTAAAATACGCGCGCGCACGAGGTGTGATCTGCGTGGCGTCGTAAAAGCGTGCCGTGCGGCATTCCCGACGCGCACCATTGGCTTTTTGCGGTACGTATGCTGAAAAAGGATGCTTCTGTGGCGATATTGATGAGTTTTCAAACGCTTCGATCGCGCGGCGGCGCAGGTCGTTGAGAAGCGAGATCGGCACCATTAAGCCATCGCCCAAAGCAAGCTCCAGCTTGCTAAGCGCGTACGGTGTGCCGCCAAGCTTGGAAAGGTTTCTCTCGACCGTTTCGCGTGAGAGCGGTGCGTTGATCGCATGCTCGGGCGTGATGCCGTACACAGTCGCGCTTTGCGTGCCGCTTGAAACGGTTAAAGCCATAGGCTCGTCCTTACAAATGCGAGCCGAGAGCGCGATCGGGATCTTGCGCGTGATCTCGCGGAAGGGCTCCAACGCGCGGGAAACGTTTTTATCGTCCTGCGAGCGCACACCAAGCATGCGGCGGTCGATTTGCCGTGTATAATAGCCATCTGTGAATCCACCGCGCGAAAACGCATCGGCAAGCGCGCGCATTTCTGCGGGCGTTGCGGCACGGCGCTCGTCCAAAAGCCTGCGCCAGATGCGCGTTGTGTCGCGCACGTATTCGGGAGATTTCATGCGCCCCTCAATCTTCAGCGACGCCACGCCGCTTTCAATCAGCGCGGGCACGTGCATCGCAAGCGAAAGATCCTTGAGGGAGAGGGGATAAGCACTCTTGCCTCCCACGGTGTAGGGTAGACGGCAGGGCTGCGCGCATTCGCCGCGGTTGCCGCTTCTGCCGCCGACAAGCGAGGAAAACAGGCATTGCCCCGAGTGACTGACGCAGAGCGCTCCGTGAATGAACATTTCAATTTCAAGAGGGGAATCCTTGACAGTCCTTGCAAGATCGTCTGCGCAAATCTCACGCGCGACGACCATGCGGGAAAAACCGAACTCCTTCAATTCCTCCGCCGCAGGCGTATTGTGCCCCGACATTTGGGTGCTCGCGTGCAGCTCCATCGTGGGAAGTGCCCGATGAATGGCGACGGCTCCGCCAAGGTCTGCCACGATCAAGGCGTCCGCGCCTGCGTCTGCGGCCTCCCGTGCCGCCGCGACGAAATCCTTCATCTCTCGGTCGGTCACCAGCGTATTCAGCGTCAGGTAGACCTTAACACCGTATGCGTGCGCGCGCAAAACGGCGGAGCGCAATGCGTCCCCGCCGAAATTATGTGCGTTCATACGTGCGTTAAAGCATGCTCCACCGAGATAAACGGCATCAGCGCCTCCCTCAATAGCGGCATCCAGTGCCTCAGGAGAGCCGGCGGGGCAGAGCAGCTCGGGTAGCTTACGAATGAGATCAGACATCACCAAAGGTCAGAAAATCGAACATGCTACCCATGTGATTCTTCTTCGAGCCCTTTTTCTTGTTGTCGATTTCAACCGCGGGAGCAACCTCTGCGGGCTTTTCTTCCACAACGGGGGCCTCTACGGGAGCCTCGGGCTGCTCAGGAGCGATCTCCTCGTCAAATGCGGAGATCTGATCATCCTCGGCCTTTTTAAAGGGCTTCGGAACGTACTTGGATTTCTCCATGGGGGCCTCGGGTGCGGGCGTTACCGATACAGCCGCGCGGTCAAGGATCGAGCGCATCACGCTTGCGTCCTTGCGGAGCGTGTCCAGCTCGTCCTGAAGGGTCTCGATGGTCTTTTTAAGCTTTTCGTTCTCGCCTGCGAAACGGAAGGCATCCTTTTCTACCTTTTTGAAGGCCTCCTGCATCGCGATTCTCTCGGAGCAATAGGAGAGCGCGCAAAGGATCGCTGCCTCGTTTTTGGTGCAGCGGGGGCTCTTCAGGTTGAAATCACGCATGCGGCGATCCAGCATGCCAACGATATTTTCAACCTCATCGGGGGACGCGTCGCTGATGATGTTCAGTTGCATATCCGCAACCGTGATAGTGTACTTCTGTTTCATGTCTGAGAGTGAATCCTTTCTTCTTTGTTGATATCGCGTGCGCCACGATATACTAATCCATATATATTATACAATAAAAAAATGTGCTTGAAAAGGGGTTTTTGGAAAAAAATAAAAAAATTTGAGCTCTTGTAAGGAAACAAAGTGAGATTTCCGCTTTGTTTTGCAAAAGCACTTGCAAAACGAAGAAAATTGTGATACAATAGGTTGAATACATGGGAGAGGGGTGGCAAAATGTTTGTTATAGAGCTTGCGGGAGTGGCGGTTGCGATTGATAATCGCTATCCGTATATCGAGCGGCAGTGCCGCGCCTTTCTCAGCGACAAGGAGCCTGCTTTTACGGTGCGCGTCAGCAATGACGAGCTTTTGGAGGAGGCAAACCACGGTGAGTATCCCGAGTGGTATTGCGAAAGCATTTGTGCCTATCGCCGCATTTGCGAGGAGATTGCCGCGTATAACGTGTTTATCATGCACTCCTCGGTCATTGAGGTGGGCGGCTATGCCTACGCCTTTTGCGCCAAGAGTGGCGTTGGCAAATCCACGCATACGCGTCTGTGGCTGAAAAACGTGCCGGGTGCGCGCGTGCTCAACGGCGACAAGCCTCTGTTCCGCATCGAGGAGGATGGCAGTATTACCGCTTTTGGTACCCCCTGGAACGGAAAAGAGAACTGGGGTGAGAACATTTCCGCACCGCTGGCGGCCATCTGCTTTATCGAGCGCGGCGAGGAGAACAGCATTCGCGCAGCGGACGATGAGGAGATCATTTTTCGATTGGCGCATCAGCTTTATCTGCGCGGTGCCAAGCAATCGGTGCAGCAACGGCTTGTGCTGATGGATGGGCTTGTGCGTGCCGTTCCGTATTACGTGCTGGCCTGCACGATCTCGGATGAGGCGGCACTCTTGGCATATGAGACCATGCGAAAAAAAGAGAATTGAGAGGATAGAATATGCAGATCAATAAGGATTTTACCATTCAGAAGGTAGGCGCTTCTTACGTGGCGGTTCCCGTGGGCGAAACAAGCAAGGCATTTCACGGTATGGTTCGTTTGAACGAAACGGGTGCGTTTTTGTGGAACCTTATGGTGGGAGCGGATAAGACCGAGGAGGCGCTTGTCGACGCCCTGCTTGCCGAGTACGACGTGTCCCGCGAGATCGCGGAGCGTGACGTTCACCGCGTGGTGGAGCTTTTGCAGGAGAATAAGATCATCGTATGAGAGAGGACGAGCAGTTCAGTAATATCGAGGAGCAGCTGCTGGAAAACGGCATTTACGTCAGCACCACCGCTGGCGTGAGCATGAAGCCGATGCTCCGCAACCGCCGCGACCGTATCGTGCTGCTGCCGGTTGGAGATAAGACGCTGAAAAAATGGGATCTGCCCATCTACCGCCGTCCCGACGGAAGGTATATTTTGCACCGCATCATTGACGTTAAGGATGACCATTACGTCATTCGCGGTGACAACACCTACCGTAGGGAATACGTTCCCAAGGAGTGGGTTTTGGGGTACGTGAGTGAGTTTTACAGGGGTAAAAAGCACGTCCACACCGACCATCGCGGCTATCGCTTTTACGCGGCGTTTTGGCACGGGATCTATTTTCTGCGTCTGCCGCTTTATTGCGCGCGCAGACTTGCGTCAAGGATCAAGCATAAAATTTTCAAATAACAAGAGGCGGGGCAAGCCCCGCCATCTTTGTAGCAAAAGGAGAGCATATGGAACCGAAGGATTATATCGTTACACGCATCGAGGGAGAATACGCTTATCTGTTGGAGATCGGTGGGAACGGGGTAGAGCTCTTTATCGCCTTGGCACTGCTGCCGCAGGGCGTGGATGAGGGCACGAGATTGCATTACGAAATGCCGGAATATACCGTGATCGGGTGAGGTGTGGTATGAAGCTTGAAAAGGGACGTCCCGTCAATTGTGATGCGCGGGAAGCGCGAGAGGTGCGCACGTATGATCTGTTGGATTCGTTGGGGCTCGAATATGACCGCGTGGATCACGAGAGAGCAGAAACCATGGAGATCTGCTCCGAGATCGACGAGGTGCTGGGAGCCACGATCTGCAAAAATCTGTTTTTGTGCAATCGCCAGGGAACGACATTTTATCTGCTGATGATGCCGGGGGATAAGGCGTTTAAAACGAAGGAGCTTTCGGCACAGATCGGGTCCGCGCGCCTGTCCTTTGCGAGTGCTGAAAAAATGCTGGAGTATCTCGACATTTGCCCGGGAGCGGTGAGCGTGCTGGGGCTTGCAAACGATCGAGGAGGCGCTGTACAGCTGCTGATAGACGAGGACGTGCTGGCGGGCGAATACGTCGGGTGTCACCCCTGCGTCAATACCTCCAGTCTGCGACTGTCAACGCGTGACGTGCTTGAAAAATTCCTGCCCGCGATCGCGCATACCTACCGCACGGTGCATCTGATGGGGGCGGAATCGTGAAGATCGAGGCTGTTGTGCATCCGATCGCCCCCGTGTTTGATGAGGGCAGCCGCGTGCTGATTTTGGGTAGCTTTCCATCGGTCAAGTCACGTGAGGAGGGCTTCTTTTACGGCCATCCGCAAAACCGCTTCTGGCGCGTTCTGGCAGCGGTTTTTGACGCACGTGTGCCCGAAACCGCAGAGGAAAAGCGAGCGTTTTTGCTGGCGCATCACATAGCGCTCTGGGACGTGATCGCCTCCTGTGAGATCACGGGCTCATCCGATGCGTCTATCCGCAATGCTGTGCCAAACGATCTTTCGCGCTTGCTGGCGGGAGCGCCGATCGCGCGCATCTATGTCAACGGCAAGACCGCCGAACGTTATTACCGCCGTTATCAATTGCCCGTTACAAAAAGGGAAGCGGTCACGCTTCCGTCCACCAGCCCTGCCAACGCCGCATGGAGCTTGGAGCGCTTGGTGGGCGCTTGGAGGGTTATCAAAGACTGAAAAAGAAGCGCTTGCAAAGTGTTGCAAGCGCTTCTTTTATTGCGCGTTTTGACGCGCACGCATACGGCGCCAGTTGAAAAAGCCGTAAAGATCGTTGACCAAAAACGTAACGAAGCAGAGCACCATGGGAAGGTACTTCAAATCCACAAAGGATGCCATGACCCAAAGCACGATCAGCACCACGTCGTTGGCGGCATAGCCCAGGCCGTAGTAGGGGGAACGAAGAAAGGTCAGCGATGCCGCGAGAAAGCTTGTGGCAACGGAGACGGTGGAGGGGATGAGGTTAGCTGTGTCAAACGCGCGCAGAATAAAGTAAAACGCTACCGTAACAGCCGTGGTCAAAAGGCTTAAAATGACCCACGTGCGCGCGCTTACGTGTGCGACCTCTACCTCGTTGTGACCAGACGATGAGGGATGGCGCAGCCAGGAAATCACGGCCAAAAGGGCAATGGGCGCGCTCATGCCGACGTAGGTGATCACCTCTCCGTAGTAGCGAAGCTTCCACGAGATGATCGCGTACAGCACGGCAAAGATCACAATCAGACCCTGCCCCAAAACGTCACCCTTGGCAAGAAAGATCAGCGCCGTCACGCCAATCAGCGTGGCAATATAGGTCATAACGTCGCGGTCGACGTTCAGGATAAAGGATAGCGTGACCGTGATCAGCGATCCGATCCAGATCGCCCATTCGGGCCGTGTCAGCGTCCGAAACGGATTTCGGTATTTCATAATGCTCCTTTCTGCCTCAAAAAAAGCACCCATGCACATCTTCAAAGACCTAACGATGCGCCTGAATGCTTCTACCCGGTGGCAGTTTATCTGTTTCATTACAACCATTATAGCATAAACGCTTTCTTTTGTCAAGCATTTATGCACAAAGCGCGGGGGACTTTCTTTTTTGAAGCCCCCGCGCTTTGCAAGCTTACGTCAAAGCTCATCCACACGCTTTGCGGCACAAAGGATGCCGATCTTGCCGCTTTCGTAGGTCAGCCCCCCTTGGAAGAAGGCCGTATAGGGCGGACGGAGCGGGCCGTCTGCGGAAAGCTCGATCGAGCTGCCCTGCGTAAATGCTCCCGCCGCCATGATCACGCGGTCGCCATATCCCGGCATTGCCCAGGGCTCGGGCGTGACGAACGCGTCAACGGGAGAGCCCTCCTGAATACCGCGGCAGAACGCGCAAAGTCCCGCCTCGCTTTCCATGATCACCGATTGAATAATGTCGTGACGCTCCTCGTTCCAGCGCGGCTCGACCGTGTAGCCGAGGTGCTCGAAGATGTAAGCCGCCAAATGCGCGGTTTTGAGTGCCTGCGCCGTGGTGTGGGGCGCGAAGAAAAGCCCCTTATACATCAGCTTGTTTTGCCCCAAGGTGGCGCCCGCCTCGGCACCGATGCCGACCGAGGTCATGCGGTAGCTTGCAAGCTCCACCGCGCGGCGTGTGCCTGCGAGGTATCCGCCCGTTTCAGCCATGCCGCCGCCGGGATTTTTGATGAGCGACCCGATGATCAGGTCAGCGCCGACAGCCGCCGGCTCACGCGTTTCCACAAACTCGCCGTAGCAGTTGTCCACCACCACGTAGGTGTCGGGACGGATATTCTTGACGAACCTGACAAGCTCGCCAATCTCATCCACGCTCAGCGTTTTGCGGTTGAGGTAGCCCTTGGAACGCTGCACAAAGACCATCTTGGCGCGGTCGCCAAGCATGCGGAGCGTGGCTCCGATCTCCTCAAAATTGAATTTGCCGTCGGGGGTCAGGTCGGTTTGCTCGTAATCCACGCCAAAGTCCTTGAGCGACCCGTTCCCGGGCGTGCCCGCGATGCCGATGACCTCCTCAAGAGTGTCGTAGGGCTTACCCGCCACCGAATACATCACGTCACCGGGGCGCAGAATTCCAAAGAGGCCGATCGAGAGCGCGTGTGTGCCGCTGATAATGGTGTGACGGACGATCGCGCATTCAGCGCCCATTACATCCGCCCACACCTCCTCCAGCACCTCGCGTCCGCGGTCGTCGTAGCCGTAGCCGCTGGTGGATTGAAACATCGTGTCGCTCACGCGATGCTCGCGAAAGGCGTCCATCACCTTTTGTGTGTTTTCAAATGCGATCGCGTCAATGTGGGCAAAATGCGGCTCCAGCGCGCGTTCCGCATCACGTATCAGATTTAACAGCTTTTCGGGAAATTGCATAGGTCGGTTTGTTATCCTTTCGTTTTTTTATTCGTCAGCGTCAAGATCCATGCTCGGAAACTCAATCTGCTCAAGGCTCTCGGTTGAGAGGCCGTCGGGGTTGTCAGCACGCTCCTCTTGGATGGGTGCTTGAGAGGGGACGGAGACCGTTTCTGCTACGTCGCCCTCGTCGGGGTCAATGCTCGGAAATTCCACTTCCTTTGCGTTTTTGCGCTGTGCGATGTCATGGTAAAAGAGCGCGCGTGCGGTGTAGTGATAGGGCGTTACAAAGAGCATACCAATGCCGCAGGTGAAAATGGCAGCGAGCAGATACCAACCGATAAAGCTGAAATCCAGACAGAACAGCTGCCACTTGTGTCCCTTCATCAGGTTGCGCGAGGCGCGGAGCGCGTCCATCGGCTTGGCGGTGGGGCAATCTGCCATAATGATGTGTGCAAAGCCGTACATGTAGTAAATGGGGAGCAGGAAGCAGGAGAGCAACGAGCCCAACGTCAAAACCGCGCTTGCTTTCATAAATCCGAAAAGGGTTTCCTCCAAAAACGCGACCGCCTCGCGGTAGGTCATAATATCGGTGTTCTCGGGAATGACGGGCATCATGCCGTCGGCAAACACGGCACAAATCAACGTAGGAACGGCAATCACCAGAGCTACGACGGCGCAGAGCAGATGCAGGCGAATGCTTTTGAAGTACGTTCCGCCTCGGAAAAAGCGGAAGAGCGTGGGCACGCGTACGTCAGCGAGATTTTCGTCAACTGCCTCCAAAAGAAAACGGCGGTAGCCGAGCGTGACGGGTGCTGAAACGAAGAGCAGAAAAGCAATCGAGAAGACAATTTCGACGATGGCTTCCGCAACGTCCTTGGTTTCTCCGTAAAACAGAACGGGAAGGTGCGTTTGAATATCGGAAACAAAATCTTGCATGCTGACGCCGCCGAGCAGAAACGCCAAAAACGTGACAAGGACGAATATGCCAAAGCCATGCGAAAGCCGTTTACGGGCTTCCGAGCGGTAATAGCTTGCATTTTTCTTCAGGGGTGCATCAAAGAAAACCGCACCGTCTTGCTGTTGAGACTGAAATGGATTCTGATTCATAAACATTCCTTTCTTATGTAAAACTGTTTACGATGGAACGGAAGCGCTCACCGCGCTCCATAAAGTTCTGAAAGGCGTCAAAGCTGGCGCAAGCAGGGGAGAGGAGCACAACGTCGCCTGCTACCGCTGTTTTTCGTGCCAGATGCACGGCACTTTCAAAATCGGGCGCTTCCATAACGGGGAACACGCCGTTTTGCACTTCCGCGCACGCCATTAACGCCGCGCGGATCTTGGGCGCGGATTGCCCCGTTAAGATGACCGCTTTTGCCGACGCGCAGAGCGCCTTTGCAAGCGGCTCGAAGGGGGTCCCCTTATCCGAGCCACCGCAGATGACGATGGGGGGGATCTTCATAGCGGAGAGTGCCGCCGCTGTGCGCGTGGGAGAGGAATCAATCGAGCTGTTGTAATAGGTAACCCCCTCAAATTCGCGTACGGGCTCCAATCGGTGCGGAACACCCTTGAAAACGGGCGCGATTTCCCGTACCGTATCCGCATCGACCCAACCGTCCGTCAGCGCGATCGCGGTCATGTAGTTTTCAAGATTATGCCGACCGGGCAGAAAGATATCCTCCTTTTGCAGGATCGCGTGCTCACGCACACCGTCAAACAGATATACGGTGCCGTCACGCTCGTAAATCGCGCGGTCGTTTTCCTTTAAAGCAAACGCGGACGCGTCCTGCTTGACCGAAGAAAAGTAGGTCTTGGGAAGCGAAGTGTTCCGCGCAAGCTTTAGCGTGATCGCGTTTTCAGCGTTTGCTACAAGGCGACGGCATTCCGTGCCCGTGTAAATGTGCGTTTTCGCGCTTACGTATTCGTCCATATCCACGTGCCAATTCAGATGATTGGGGGAGAGATTAGTAATCGCGGCCGTGTGGGGCGAGCGTTGCATATTCATCAACTGAAAGCTGGAAAGCTCCACCACCGCAAAATCATCGGCGGTCATGTCAAACACGCGGTCAAGTAAAGGCGTACCGATGTTGCCACCCACGTATACGTGACCGTACCCGCGCTTTTGGCACGCGCGCTCCAAAAACAGACCCGTCAGCGTTGTGGTCGTGGTTTTACCGTCGCTGCCCGTAATGCCGATCACGGTAGTGGGCGTGAGTGCCAGAAACAGCTCCATTTCCGAGGTCAGAGTTGCGCCGCGCGTAGCCGCCTCCACAAAGGGCGGAATGTCGGGGCGGATGCCGGGAGAGCGGAAGATCACCTGCTCGTCAATGCCGTCAAGGTAGCCCGTCCCGAGGATCAGCTTGGCACCTCGTGCCTCTATGTCGTCGATTTTCGTGCCGAGTGACGCGCGTTCCTTTGCGTCGCGTGCCGTTACAATTGCGCCCGCGTCCAATAAAAAACGGATCAGGGGGAGGTTGGAAATCCCCAGCCCGACCACCGTGCAGCGCACACCGCAGATCTGCTTCAAAAACTCCGATCGCTCCAAAACGCACCTCCATAAGTTATCTGTCTATATTATATTCTATTTATAACAAAGTTGCAAGAGAAAAAGCGAGAAAAACGCGATTTTTCGAAAAAACCTGACGTTTCCCCCTTTTCAAAAGCGAAATTTTCTGTTATAATAGAGGGTACCCATCAAAGACTCGAGCCTACAAGCCCTACGGCGTGCCATTTTCGCGTCTTGCGCCGTAGCTCACCTTGAAAAGTCCGTACTTTTCTGCGGCTCACTCCAACGCAATCCATCAAAAATTGCATCGCCGTAGGGTGCGAAGCAGTTTTGGGAGGACAAACGGTTCGGAGAAACAAGGAAAAAAGGTGAAGCAATATAAGATATTGCGAGGCTTTTTGACGCAGTTTATACAAGCGTTTGCCTCCCAAAACCTTGTAGGTTCGAGTCTTTGATGGGTAAGTAAACGGAAAGGACAGAGCAATGCCTACGAAAAAGAACGAAACGCAACAGTACAACGATCAGAGCATCAAGGCACTCAAGGGCGCTGACCGTGTCCGAAAGCGTCCCGCCGTCATCTTCGGCTCGGACGGTCTTGAGGGCTGCGAGCACTCCTTCTTTGAAATTTTGTCCAACGCGGTGGATGAGGCACGCGAGGGACACGGCAATGAGATCAAAATCACGGTCTTTCAGGATCAAAGCATTGAGGTTGACGACCATGGGCGCGGTGTGCCGCTGGGGTGGAACGAGGCCGAGGGCAGATGGAACTGGGATCTGATCTACTGCGAGCTTTACGCAGGCGGTAAATACGAAAATAACAGTGGCGGCTCGGCATACGAGTATTCGTTGGGTCTCAACGGCCTTGGCGCGTGTGCAACGCAGTGCAGCTCCGAATATATGATCGTCAAATCCTACGACGGAAAGATGGAAAGAAGCATCCGCTTCCGCCGCGGTGAGGTCAACGGTGAGCTTCAGGAGCGCCCCCTGTCTCCCAAGGAAAAGAGAACGGGAACGGTGGTCATCTGGCGCCCCGATATGAAGGTTTTTACCGATATCAATATTCCGCACGAGTTCTTCCGCGATACGCTGCACCGTCAGGCGGTCGTCAACCCGGGAATCACGTTCGTTTTGCACCTTGAGCAGGAGGACGAGAGCTTTACCGAGGAAAAATTCGTGTACGAAAACGGCATTTCCGACTATCTGTCCGAGCGCGTAGGCGACGGTGGACTCACCGCCCCCGTGCTTTGGCATCTGGAAACGCAGGGACGTGACCGCGAGGACCTTGACGAGTACAAGCTCAAGGCGGATATCTCCTTCTGCGTATCCAACAAGACCAATATGCTTGAGTATTACCACAACTCCAGCTTTCTGGAGTACGGCGGCTCTCCCGACCGCGCGGTCAAGTCTGCTTTCACCTACATGCTTGACAAGTACCTCAAGTCGAACAATCGCTATAACAAAAACGAGAGTAAGGTCACCTTTGCGGATATTGAGGACTGTTTGGTGCTTGTCATCAACAGCTTTTCTACCTTGACGTCCTATGAAAACCAGACCAAAAAGGCGATCAATAACGTCTTTATTGCCGACGCGCTCAACGATTTTCTGCGCCGCCAGTTAGAGATCTATTTTATTGAAAATCCGCGCGAGGCGGAAATGCTTGCCAATCAGGTTCTGGTCAATAAGCGCAGCCGCGAGACTGCGGAGCGCGCACGCATCGACGTTAAAAAGAAGCTTTCGGGCTCGATCGACGCGGGGAACCGTGTCGAAAAATTCGTCAACTGCCGCTCCAAGGACCCCAAGATCGCAGAGCTTTATATCGTGGAGGGAGATTCCGCGCTGGCATCCTGTAAAATGGGACGTGATGCCGATTTTCAGGCCGTCATTCCCGTGCGCGGTAAGACGCTGAACTGCCTTAAGAGTGATTACGACAAAATTTTCAAGAATGAGATCATCACGGATCTGCTCAAGGTCATCGGCTGCGGTGTGGAGATCAAGAGCAAAAAGCAGAGCGACCTGAGCGCCTTCAACCTTGACAACCTGCGTTGGTCCAAGATCATCATCTGTACCGATGCCGACGAGGACGGCTTCCAGATCCGCACGTTGCTCCTCACGCTTTTCTACCGCCTCCTGCCCACGCTGCTCGCGGAGCATAAGGTGTTTATCGCGGAATCCCCGCTGTTTGAGATCACCACCAAGGACGAAACGCTTTTTGCGTTTGACGAGTTTGAAAAGGCCGAGATTCTTAAAAAGTTAGGGAACAAGAAATATACGCTCCAGCGCTCCAAGGGTCTGGGTGAAAACAATGCCGACATGATGTGGAAGACCACCATGAATCCCGAAACGCGTCGATTGATCTCGGTCAGCCCTGCGGACGCTGCCGCAACGGAGATCATTTTTGACACGCTCCTTGGCGAGAACCTGCCCGCACGTAAGCGGTTTATCACCGAAAACGGTGCCCGCTATATGAAGGACATCGACGTATAAAACAAAGGAACGCATCGCGTTTGCGATGCGTTCCTTTTTTATGTTCAGAACTCTGCGTCGTTCGAGAAATCCTTGTTTAGATCCTCATAAGCCGAGAGCATGGGCTTGACCTTCAGCCCCTTCTTTCGGTCGTAGTAGTTTTTGGTAATGCGCCACACGAGACCGCTCAAGCCGAGAACCGCAATGAGGTTGGGGATTGCCATAAGTCCGTTGCAGGTGTCGGAAATAGCCCACGCGAGATCGCTTTCAATAATAGCGGACGCGACAATGAGCAATACGTACAGGATTTTAAAGGTCATCACAGCGATCTTCTGACCCTTTGCGCCCGTGCCGCGGAAGCAGAATTCGGTTGCCTTTTCTCCGTAGTAGGACCACGCCATAATGGTGGTGAAGGCGAACAGAGGAAGGATGACCGATATGACGACGGTACCGAACACGCCGAAATTGTTCGAGAACATATTCAAGGATGCCGCGGTGTCCCCCTCAGCACCCGTGAGGGAACCGATGTTTGTGGTGGTCAGGAACATCAAAGCGGTCAGCGTACAAATAATAAAGGTATCAAAGAAGACCTCAAACACGCCCCACAGACCCTGCTTGACGGGCTCACGGGTCTCGGATGCGGAATGCGCGATGACAGAGGAGCCAAGGCCTGCCTCGTTGGAGAATACGCCGCGCGCCATACCCTTTTTAATGGTTTGCGCAAGACCGTACGCGAAAATACCGCCGGCGGCTGCGCCGAAGTTGAAGGCATCCTTGAAGATCATCGCAAATGCCGCGGGAACGGCGGTCACGTTTGCGAAGATCGCGAACAGTGCCATGCCGATAAAGAGCAGGGACATAAAGGGAACGAGCATGGAAGCAACCTTGCCGATGCGCTTGATACCGCCGATGATGATCACGGCCGCAACGACTGCCACGCAGATACCGATGACAAGCTTTACGACCAACATATTCTCAAAATGGAAGGCTTGATCGAGCGAGCCCGCAACGGTGCCCGAGATCTTGTTGGTCTGTACGCCACTCATGCCGATTGCGGCAAGCATGCAGAATACAGCGGCAATATAACCGAGCCACTTCCAGCGAAGACCGTAATAAATGTAGTAGAACGCACCGCCCGAGAACTCACCGTCCTGGTTTTTACGGCGGTAGTAAAGTCCCAGCACGTTTTCTGCGTAGTTGGTGACCATTCCAAAGAACGCGGAGACCCACATCCAGAACACGGCACCGGGGCCACCCGTGAGAATCGCGGCAACGACACCGATGATGTTACCCGTGCCGACGGTACCCGAAATAGCGGCAGAGAAGGCCTCGAACTGCGAAACGGTTTTGACGCCGTCCTTTTGTTTAGGCTTTTTACCGATGGATTTAACGGTCGGGATGATCGTAGATCCCCATGCGTTTCCAAACTTGCGCACCTGCAAAAAGCGTGTGCGAATGGAGAGCCAAAGACCCGTTCCGAGAATCAGAATAATGACGGGCCAGCCCCAGACGATGCCGTTGATAAAGTTATTGACCTCTGTAACGACGTTGATGAAAGCGTTCATGCTTTGCTTTCCCTCCTTAAATTTGTTTTTTGAAAAACAAAAAGAGCCAAACGAACGTTTGACTCCGGAAAACACAAACGCGCCCCAAGAGTGCTCTTGAGGAATTTGTGTATGCTCCGTCCTTTTACCTGAGAGATTCGCGCGGGGCGCTTTCACCTTCGGTACCCGATATGGACTTCTCCGGAGTGCTATCGGCATACAGTCCTTACCATACGGCACCTGAGAGTGTTACTCCTTCGGCGGCAAAAGCCTTTTCCTGCACACTTCATTTAGCATATTCATTTTTCAGAATGGGGATATTATAGCACACCATTTGCGCGTTTGCAAGGGCTTTTTGAAAAAAAGTAAGCTTTTTGTCGAAAAAATGTCCGCGCGCGCCAAATGTTCACAGAAAATTGAAGATATTCAAGCGCAGATGTGATACAATAAACTGAATATTTGTTTAAAGTGAGGTTTTGGACCATGAAGCATAAATATCTTTTGCGCGTGGGAGTGCTCCTTTTGTGCCTGTGTACGCTGATGGCTCTTCCGTCCTGCGGTGAAAAGGACGGGGACATTCCCGAAGGAATGAAAAGCGCGACCTGCGCGGGCGAGGATTTTCGCCTCTACGTGCCATCGGGCTGGAACGTCAATACGGCTTACGGCATCTCAGGCGCGTATTTCAGCGCACTGGAGCAGTCCTCGGTCAGCGTGGTTGGATATGAGATCACCGCATCCATGGAGTTTGACATGAAGCGTTCGGAAAAGGTGGACCCCGAGCTTCCCTCAACGCGCCTGCAGTGGTATTTTGAGGAGCAGATCTACACAGCGCTTGAAAGCGTTGCCGACGAGGGAACTCTTTCGGCGCACACCGAGGATTTTGCCGACACAACGCTCGACGGTGTCAACGCAAAGCGCTACCATCACGCCTTGGAGATCGATGGGGTCGAATTGCACTTTTTGCATGTGGTGGCGGAGCGCGCGGGGCGTTTTTACGTGTTCTCCTTTACCGCAACCGAGCGGTACTATGGCGAGCTTTACACCGCGAGCGACAGTGACGTCAAGAAAATATTGAAGGAATTTAAATTTGCGGGCAGCGGCTACAAGCCCGAGGAGCCTGCAAAGGATCTTGAAAAGGGAGATGCGCCCGACGGAATGAAGCTTGCATCCACCGCGGAGGTCGCATATCTGTTTTACGTTCCGAGCGCATGGAAGGTCAACGTGACGGACGAGGTTTACTTCGCGTCGAAGGACGGTGCTATGGTCAGCGTCACGCCCTTTCAGCCCAACACGACCAAGGTCAGCGTCAAAACCTATGCCGAGGACTGCGAAAAGAAGCTCAAGGCGGCAAGCGAGGACTATGATGCGCTCGTGCGCTTTGAAAACGGCAAGCTTGGCGGCGGAAACGCATTGATCTGGGAATATCGCTATACGCTGGGCGGCACGCGCTATCACGGACGTCAGGTCATGGTCGGCTACGGCGGCATGATCTACAGCGTTACCTACACGGCACTGGAGTCCGACTACGACACGTATTTGCAGGACGCTATGCGTATTTTCGAGGAATTTGCCTTCCGCAGGAGTTGACAATGAAAGAGATTTACCTTGATAACAGCGCAACCACGCCACTTTGCGAAGAAGCGCGCATCAAAATGCTTGCCGCGATGGATGCGTACGGAAATCCGTCCTCGCTCCATCCCATGGGGCAGGCGGCGCACGTGCTTGTGGAGGAGGCGCGTCGCAAAATCGCGCTGACGCTGGGGCTGCGCGGCATGCTTGACCCCAAGCAGATCATCTTTACCTCATGCGGGAGCGAGGCGGATAATCTCGCGATCCTTGGCGCGGCCTATGCAAAGGAGCGCCGTCGCGGCGGCCGTGTGATCTCCACCGATTCCGAGCATCCGGGCGTTGAAAACGCATTACGTGTGCTCGAAAAGGACGATTTTGACGTTGTCCGCATCGCAACGCGTGGCGGGGAACTCGATTGGGAGCAATATGCGGCGGCCCTGAATGACCGCACCTTCCTTGTGTCCATTATGACCGCAAATAACGAAACGGGCGCTATGTACGACCTCGGGCGCGCCTTCGCCATGGCAAAGGCAAAGAAAAAAGAGATTGTTACCCACACCGACGCAGTGCAGGGGTATCTGAAATGTCGCTTGAATCCCACCGCGATCGGCGCGGATCTGGTCACCGTCAGCGCGCACAAGATCCACGCACCCAAGGGAGTGGGTGCGCTCTACGTTTCTGCTGAGGCGCATAAGCGCCGTGATATCGTTCCAACGCTTTACGGAGGCGGTCAGGAGAGCGGCTTCCGCTCGGGCACCGAGAACGTCATCGGCATCGCGGCGTTTGGCGAGGCGGCACGCGTGGGATTTGAAAAAATGCCCGAAAACCTCACACGTATGTGCGATTTGCGCGACTATGCAGCACAAAAGCTCGCGGCTCTGCCCGTGAAAATGCATCTTCCGACAGGTGCGCGCGCACCGCATATCCTCAATTTTGCGCTCCCCGACATCAAAAGCGAGACCATGGTGCACGCCCTTTCCGAAAGCGGCGTTTGCGTGTCGGGCGGCTCGGCGTGCGCAACGCATTCCAAAAGCCTCTCCCGCGCGCTGTTGGCCTTTGGCGTGCCCGAAAACGAGGTCGAGTGCTCAATCCGCATCAGCTTCAGCCACTATAACACGAAAGAGGACGTTGACACGCTCATCGAAGCCCTCGGCGCGGCGATTGAGCGGCTTGTTAAAATTCATAGATAAAGAAAACGGTTTCCGTTGTGGCGGAAACCGTTTTCTTTATTTTTTCTTTTTTACGCGCACAAAAAGTGAGAGAAGCCCACGCCCATTGAAGGGGATCAGCGGGTAAAGATAGGAGCGCCCACCGCCTACGCTGCGGTTGGTGAGCAGCAGGATCAAAATCAGCGCGGAGCCAATGCCAAAGCCCCAGAAATCGAACACCTGTATCAAAATAACGAGTGCAATGCGCAAAAATTTGAACGCATACCCAAGCTCGTAGCTGCGTTGCGTAAAATTTGCGATCGACACAAAGGCCATATAAAGAATGACCTCGGGGATCAGCCAGCCGATGCTCACGGCAAAATCTCCAAGGATCAAGCCGCCCACGACCGATAGGGAATTGGAAAGCATGCTGGGTGTGTTCATCGACGCCAGTCGCAGCCCGTCGATCATAAATTCCACAAGAATGAGCTGGACGAATATAGGAATCCTGCCCGTGTTCTGGGGCAAAATAAAGGTGAGCCAAGGGGGGATCACATCGGGATTGCGGATCAGCAGAAACCACAACGGTACCAAAAAAAGCGTCGACCAGAACACCAAATGGCGCACAAAACGAATATACGTCCCCGTTAAAGGCGGAAAATAAAAGTCGTTGGTCTCCTGCATAAAGTCAAAGATCGTAGAGGGGAGCACCATGACCTCGGGGGAGTTGTCGCACACGATCAAAACGCTTCCCTCAAGCAGCTGCGCGGCGGCCACGTCGGGGCGCTCGGTGTAGCGGATCTTGGGGAAGGGATTGTACCACCGCTGCTTGATGAGTAACTCCGCCAAGGACTCGTGCCCCATGGTCAGCGCGTCGGTGTCAAGGCTTGCAAGCTTGTCGGATAGGGCTTGCACGTATTGCTCGTCCGCAACGCCATCCATAAAGCAAAGCACCACGTCGGTTTTCGAGCTTTTTCCCACCGTGTGGTATTTCATGGTCAGCCGCGCGTCGCGAATGCGGCGGCGGATCATGGCGGTGTTAAAGACCAGCGTTTCCACAAATCCGTCGCGCGCGCCCATCATCACGCGGTCACTTTCGGGCTCGGCAACGCTGCGCGCGGGATAGGTGCGGGAATCTATGATAATCGCATACGTTCCAAAGGTTTCGCCCAAAAGAAGCGTCGTGCCAGAGAGTAGCATCTGCATCATCGTGGACGGATTGTCCGTCACCTCACCCTCAACGTAAGGCAGATGATGCTCGGCAAAAAAGCGCGCGTGCGCGTCGGGAGTCTGCTCACTCGGTTGCCCCAAGCCCTTGAGCGACAGAAAATAGATCATGAGCTTGTTCATCGAGCCGCCGTCCACAAAGCCGTCAATATAGTAGAGCGTGATCTGCTCGTTGCCGATATAAAGCGGCTTTTTGATGATATCAAAATTCTCGTCCACGCGCAATTCGCGGTCCACGCGGCGTACGTTTTCACGGTAATCGGAGCAAAGCTGCAGCATAAAGCCTCTCCTTTTTTTTCTTTTTGTTCAGTATGTGTCAAAAAAAGCGCCGCTATACCTCATAAAAGCGGATTCCGACGCATAACATGAAACAAAACCGAAACGGAAAAAAGGAAGGAGAGGACAACATGATCGAATATTACCGCCCCGAGGGCGGATACATGGAAACGGCGGCAAATAAGGAGGCGCTGTCAAGCCTTTCGGGGCTTGAACGTGCCATGCAGGAAGGGCGCGTGATCGAGGGTGTGGCAACGCTGTGTGACGAGCGGATGCGCTTGCACGTGGATCTGGGGTGCGCAAAGGGGATCATCGAGCCCGAGGAAGCGGTATATTGCCGCGCGGGTGAGGAGCGGAAGGACATTGCCGTGATCTCGCGTGTGGGCAAGCCCGTGGCCTGCCACATTTTGGGACTCGAGCTTAAAAACGGCACCCCGTATGTGCGTCTTTCGCGTCGCGTGGCGCAAAAAGCGTGTATGGACGCATACGTCGCGGGGCTACGGGCGGGAGACATTTTGCCTGCACGCGTGACGCACATGGAGCCGTTCGGGGCGTTTTTGGATATCGGCTGCGGTGTGGCGTCGCTTTTATCGGTGGATTGCATCTCGGTCTCACGCATCTCGCATCCGCGCGACCGCCTGCGCGTGGGCGAATCGCTGCCCGTGGCTGTCAAATGCATCCACCGAGAGGCCGAGCGCATTTACGTGACGCTGCGCGAATTACTCGGCACGTGGGAGGAAAACGCGAGCTTTTTTGAGGCAGGGCAGACCGTAACGGGCATTTTGCGCAGTGTGGAAAGCTACGGCGTGTTCGTTGAGCTGGCGCCAAACCTTGCGGGCCTTGCCGAGGTGCGCCCCGAGGTCGCGGCCGAGCTGCGAGGGCGCATTGGGCAGAGCGTGGCGGTCTACATCAAAAGCATCGTGCCCGAGCGCATGAAGATCAAGCTCGTGCTGATCGACACCGAAAGCGCGTCAAGCACGGCGGCGCCTCTACGCTTTTTCGTGGATCCTGCCGCCACACCGCATATGGATCTGTGGCGCTATTCTCCCGCCGAGTGCCGCCGAACGGTGGAAACACGCTTTGGGGAAGGGGAAAACTGAACATTTTTGCGGGAGGCTCCTTTTAGGGGGGCCTCCCGTCGGTTCTTACGGGGATTTGTAGGCGTCTCGCCTTTCTTTATATGTTCACGCGCGCACGCATATACAATAATGTATATTGTGGAAAACGCCCAAAAAAGAGGGCTTTTTTTATGCGAAAATAACACTTGACAACAAAAGGAGAGAATGGTATAATTTATGTATGGTGATAAGTGGTGTCGAAGACACCGCAGCAAACGACGCAATTGGCGATTGCACTTGTCAATTGATGCGTGTGTGGACCTCCATGGCGATAAAGGTCTTGGGGCTATCCCGCAAGCAGAAAGCGGCAGGTGCGCGACGCATTTGTTCGTTTGCCCCTAACATTAAAGGGGCAACAAAGCCCGACAATAAAAAAAGGAGAAAAATGCTATGAAAATCAGAAACTCAAGCAGAATCACAGCCATCGTTTTGGCACTGATGATGATTGTTCCTCTGATCAGCGTTCCTGCATTTGCAACCGATACCGAGGTTGACGCGGGAACAGAGCCGCAGGCAATCTTAAAAGAAGATTTCGAGTCCTATGAGGAAGATGCGCCCGCAGTTGGCAACGGCTTGGTAACGGGTCCCAGCAACGCGGTTATCGCAACCCTCGATGGCAACAAGTGCGTCAAGTATGATCTCAATCCCATGACCACGAGTAAAGAAGGCGCGCTGTTTATCAATGTCGGCAAGGGCGTGGACGCGTTCCATGTGGCAACTCTGCTCGCACAGGGCGGCGCTAGCTTTGATCCCACCACCCAAACGATCGTCTACAACGGTACTGTTTCTATCAGTGGCACCACCTTCTATTTTAAGGGTGCTACTCTGAACACCAACTACATGGACGTAGCCTGCAAGCTGTATACGGATGAAGCGTGCACGAAGGAGTATAAGGATGATAGCGGAAAACAGTATTATTTCTGTAGCGCGGCTGTTCGTAACTCGGTCAAGGGCGGCGGAGGCAGCAACATTTGCCAGCCTTGTTGGATCGGTGGCGCAGGCGCTACAAGCACGGTCTTTGTAGCATCCGCTGATTACTACTTCGCATCCAACGTCAAAGCCGGCCGGTGCATTGACATTCGTCTGGACGACCAGAACGGCAAGAACCGTGAAATTGCTTCGATCGACTTTGTTGAGGGCGGCGTAAAGGTTCGTCTGCACACCGACATGGAAGTCAAGATGTACAACCCCGGCTACATTGTCGAAAGAGACACTTGGTTCACGCTGACCGCAGTCGTTGAGTCTCATGACGGCAAGTACAGCACCACCGTTTACGTGGATGGCAATCTTGCTGCATACGGCGAAAGCTCAAAGAACGGTGGCTCCTTCACCGGCACGAAGAACGGCTTCAACCTTGGTCACACCGCCCGCAATGCAACTGTTGACGCTTTCTTCGGTAACTACTACGTTGACAACGTATCCCTCTACGCTACTAAGGACGTAGTTCCCTCCGATTGGGAAGTGCACGATACCAACAAGCTTCTGAACGAGAACTTTGATGTCTCTACCGCCTTCCCCAGCGGCACCGTCAACTGGAGCGGCACCGGAACAAAAACGATCGTTACTGAAAATGGCAACAACTATCTTACGGTAGACGCTAACAGCAACAAGGATAAGAGACTTGAGCTGTTGACCGCCGCTAAGGGTGGTATCATCCGTGTTGACGTTGATTACTACATCCCCTCCACCGCAGTTTATGGCTTCCAGGGCCAGTTTGTTGATGTAGTGGCTGACCGTTCCAAAGCCTGGCGCGGAGAGCCTTCCTTAAATGGT
Organism: Eubacteriales bacterium; assembly: GCA_045661185.1. Taxonomy (GTDB): domain Bacteria; phylum Bacillota; class Clostridia; order Oscillospirales; family CAG-272; genus UMGS1865. The sequence goes on from JAZRFD010000120.1 coordinate 24,443, forward strand.
TCCGTAACTGGTGAGAAAACCAGCTGGGTTGACCTGTACTTCATCAGCGTAGCGGACGGCAAAGCATGGATCAGAGATGTTGGAGACTACCGTTCTACCACCGGAAAAATGATTGTAAACTCCGAGCTTCCCACCGATAAGTTCTTTACTTTAAGTACGATCATCGATCTGGATACCGGTAAGACGGTATTCCTCGTCGACGGTGAGTTAGCGGCTGCGCTCTACCTGTGGAGAACCGACGGATATCTGACCAACATTTCCTTCGACAGCGCGAAGCTTCTCGTTGGTAAGATCAACACCGTAAACACCGCAAAGGTTTCTGTGAACAACGATGGCAAAACCTTTAGGGGTTATCTGGGTATGGACAATATTAAGGTAACCAAGATTGACGCTATGCCTACGTTAAAGACCCCCTCTGCGGACCATGATTTCGAGGATGCAACCGTTGGCAATTCGGCTGTTAATCCCGATACCACGCTTCCCATGGCTACCGGCGCAAAGTACGGTGAGCTCTTTGGCAACAAGCACGTTGAGATCAGCATGCTCGGCGCAGCAGAAGCATCCACACTTGATAACCCCTTCATTGTTCTCAATTATCGTTCCTACGATATCATCAATAAGGTTGCTTCCTTCGAGGCACCCGAGACGTTGACGCTCGATTTCCTCCAGAACAACATGACCCTTACCAAGGCTACCGACAACTCTAAACCCATTTACTACGCTTACGTAGAGTCGGAAAAGACCGTTTACGTTTACAACAACGGCGGTAATGAAGCAACAGATGCCAACATTGACGGCTTCACGCTCACCACACACACGATTGGTGAACCCAACTACAACAGCATGTTCCGCACGATCTGCGGCGGTACGGACACCAACATCGACAAGGCGTTCCGCGTCAAGCACCCCGGCTTTGCAGTAGCAGGCACCTACGTGCTCAGCGCTGATTACTTCATCGCAAATGACGCTAGCGGCATCGTTCTGTCCCAGTCCTACAACCCGATCAGCAAAAAGTGGCTCGAGTTCTATCAGTTCGACCTGAACACCAATAAGTTCTACACTCGTGCAGGCGGTATCGTAGCAGGTAAGGACGGCCAGTCCCTGCTCGTTGATCAGTGGAACAACGTGACCATGATCATTAACGTACAGGATAATCTGAACTTCTCTGCAGATTTCTACCTCAACGGTGTATACACCTTCACCAAGAACTTTGGATACGCCTTCGCGTCCAACTCCTGGAGCCTTGCAAAGGTCGATAAGCCCAACAGCCCCGAAAATGCAGCACTGCAGGCAGGCTACATCCGCATTGACAATGTTAAGGTTAACGCTGTTGCGTACGACGAAAACGATATCCAGACCGTTGACGCTTCCAAAGTATTGGGCTTCGATATCGAATACAAGGACGGCACCTTCCAGAGCCTTGTCAACGTAAGCAACTCCACCGAGCTCAAGATCTATGGCGCTGCTAATATTAACGCCATGACCACGGACTTCCTGGATATGAGAGTTGGCAACATCGTTACCACCACCGATAAGGCATCCATCCGTCTGTACAACGAGACCGGTCTGCGTTTCGCAACCGAGATCAATGCAGCAACGCTTGCATTCCTGGATCAGATGATCGCGAACGGCCAGATCAAGGGCTACAACTACGGTACCCTGATCGCTCCCACCGTATACATCACCGAAGGCAAGACCCTTTCCTTCGAGGATTTCACTGAGGATGTAGACATGCTTGATGTTGAGGCAACCACCGGCAAGTTCTACGACGTTGACGGCGACGCATCGACCACGCACTTCGCAGGCTCCATTAAGAACATCTTCAAGTCTAACTACAACCGTGCATTCTCCGGTCGCGGCTACTTCCAGGTAACCCTGATGAACGGTGAGGTTGTTACTTACTACTCTGGGTACACGCACTCCGTAAGCGTTGCACAGCAGGCTAAGGACACCATCGGTCTGTATGAAGAAGGCACCGACGAGTACAAAATTCTTGCCGACTTTGCAGCAGCACTTCAATAATTCAAAGAAAGGAGATTTACTGAAATGAAAAATTACGTTGAACCCATCGTCAATCTTCTTTACCTTGACAGCGAGGACGTTATCAGAACTTCCGACAACGCCGAAAACGATATTTTCGACGATAGCGAAGAATCTGAAGCATAACTCCTTGAAAAAACTTTGAATCGATAAAAGTTTTCACCCCCGAGGGATTCCCTCGGGGGTGTTTTTTTGCTACGAAAAGGGCATTGCGCTGCAATGCCCTTAAAATATGTGTTCAATTCAGCATATCGAGAATGTTCGCCTTTGGCTGAACGCCAACCGATTGGCGTACGGCTTTTCCGTCCTTGAAAACGATCAGCGTCGGAATGCTCATCACGCCAAAGCGGATTGCAAGCTCCTCCTCGTCATCCACGTTGATCTTGCAGACCTTTACGTCCGCGCGCTCCGCTGCAATTTCGTCCACCACGGGGGAGAGCATACGGCACGGTCCGCACCAAGCTGCCCAAAAATCAACCAGAACGGGAAGCTTGCTTTGCAAAACCTCGTTGTCAAAATTTTCTTTCGTAACAACTGTAACAAACATAGTAGTACCTCCTTTTTTCTTCTTTTCCTTTAGTATTTACCGCGCGGCACTTGGTTGATCCGCCACGGGGGAAAATTCAATCAAAACAAGCTCGCAGGGGTTGAAAATGCGTGGGATCCACGTGTGATTTCCAAGTCCACGACTGATCACACATCTGCCGTCAAGCACGCCCGAGGTATATTTCGGGAACAGTCCCTGACCGGGAGCGTACACACCGCGCCCGAACACTCGCCAATGCCCACCGTGCGCGTGTCCGCAAACCGTGAGCACAATATTGGTGGCTTGAATATAGGGAACGTAGTACTCGGGGTGGTGGCAGAGCAGAATCTTGATCCCGTCAGCACGCGCAAAGCGCGCAAGAGCTTTTTCGTCGGGCTCGTTTTTCTTCCCATTGATGCCCGACGTCAAGCCACAAATGAGGGTGCTTTCGTCAAAACGCGCGCAGTCATTATCCAGTAGAATCGCACCCGTTTTTGCAATACGTGTGCGAATTTCATGCGTCAAGGGTAGGGGAATGGGGTGTCGCCACGGGTTTCCCTTGTGGTAGCAGGCAAGCTCGTGGTTGCCAAGTGAATAGTAGGTAGGCGCCAGCGCGGCACACGCGCGCAAAAACGCATAGCCCGACGCGTTTTCGTCGCGGAGCGCGGCATCGTCCATAAGATCTCCCGGAATCAGGATCAGATCGGGGCAAGCGTCCTTCAAAAGTGCCAGCGGGGTGTCGTTGGGGTTCCCGTGCAGATCCGACGCCACGGCAATGCGCAAAGCGCGCGCGTTTGCAGGCGCGGAAACGGTGTAACGTGTCAGCTTCACGACCGTATCCTCCTCAAACGCCTCAAAAGCAGGATCGTGCCCAAGATCAGCGTTGTAAAGGTAACGATCCCGATCGAATCAATGCCAACGTCGACGATCGACATGTTGCGCCCATCGGAAAAATGCTGGTGTATTTCGTCGCTAAAGGCGTAGAGCACAGCGGCGCCGATCGAAATGAAGTATTTACAGAACAATCCGCCTTTCCAGGTTAAAAGCAGGAAATAGATCAGCGCGGCCAGCGTGCCAAACTCCACCGCGTGAGCGATTTTGCGCAGCCTTGTCAGCAAATTGATCTTAAAGGTCGCCTGCTCCTCGGGCGTTTGCTCGGTTTCGGGCGGGAGAATCGTGTCTGTGATCGTTTCCCCAACCTTTTCGCTGGTCTTGCCCGATTCCACAGCACTTTGCGCGGAAAAACGGAAGATCAGCCACATATTCAAAAGGATCAGAACTCCGAGAAGGACGCGGAGCGCGATCAAAGAGACTTGTTTTTTGTTCATACTACCTATCTTTCCAATCAATAAAGCTTGATAGTATCATCATATCATATCTTGGGCAAAAATACAAGTCTTTTTTGAAATTTAAGACCACAACAGGAGCAAGCCGAGCCACAGGATCACATCGCCGTCGCGCTCGTTGCCCCACAAGAGCAGAATCAGCCCAAGGATCAGCAGCTGATCAAAATCCAAACCCCTTGAAAAAGGAGTGCGTGGCTTTTCTGTGGAAACGGGGAGAGCTGGTGGCTCGTCTTTCGGGGGCGGCGTGGGGGGCTCATCCCACACGGGCGGCGAAGGCTTCGCGATCTCCAGATAGCGCGGTGCTTCGTTTTCGGTGCCTTTTTCCGAAAACGCAACACCGCTGTAATGCTCGGGGATCTGCACCGATGTCCGTTGGCGGTTGGAGTAACGTGAATACATGCTTTCCTCCTATTTCAGCGCTTGCAGGACGCTCCCCAAGCGTCCCAGCCGCAGGATCACGTCGATCGTAGCGGCACGCTCGGGCGAAAGGAACGGCTTGAGCGCAAGTAACAGATCATCGCGGCATGAGTGCGGCGATGCGCTTGGACGCGCCGCGATGGGGATGCTTTCGGCGGGCGCGTTTGTGCTTGCAGGTGCGCTTTGTAGCATGGGCTTCAGCATTTCCACAACCTGCGGCAGCTTCGCCATCAGCTCGGGATCGGATAGCACGCGGGAAAGACCGTCGTCGGCGGGAGCGTCGGGGGAGCTTTCGGATGGCGCTCCCATGATCGAGCCGATCGTGCGGATCAATTCGGGGTTCGAGAGCAGCTTTTCCAAGCTTTCGGCGCTTGGAGTTGCGCTGGGTTCAGCCATGGAGATTCCTCCTTTCACGGGTGACGTATGTCATTTTTTGCGGTTTTGGCGGTAGCTTTCATACACCGCGCCAAGCTGTTGCAGGTCCTCGGGCGAGGCCGAGCCCAGCGCACGACGGATCTCGCTGATGTTGTTGGGGTTGAGCCCGAGAAGCGCGGGGTCAATGCCCGATTCGGAGGCGATTTTCCCAATCACAGCGGCAAGCTGGTCATCATTCATGGCAAGCAAACGGTTGAGCGTTCGTTGATCAATTTGCATAGCGATTCTCCTTTGCATGTTTTTTCAAAGGCAGTATATGCGGCGCGTCGTGACCGTGTTCACCGCGCAAGGGCTCGACGGTGGGCTTTGGCAAAAAAGTTTCTCCCCGATTGCTTGAAAAATGGTAGACAAAAAGCGCGAAGAGTGCTATAATAATATTGAATGGAGGTGCGGCATGGAGCTTTTGATCTTTTCGGATTCACACGGACAGTCCGACGGTATGCTGCGGGCATTGGGCGCGCAGCTTCGCCGCCCGAGCGGAATCTGCTTTCTGGGCGACGGATTGCGTGATCTGGATGCCTTGGGCGACGCGATCCCCGTGTATGCCGTGCGCGGCAATTGCGATTGGGATTCCGCTTCGGCGGCATACCCAACCGAGCAGGTTTTGCGTTTTGAAGGTCACACGTTCCTCCTCACCCACGGGCACACCTATGGCGTCAAGGGCGGCGTGGGCGCACTGATCGCGCAAGCCGCCGAAATCGGAGCGGACATCGTGCTGTACGGACACACGCATAGCCCCGCCGCAGAGCTTATTCCCGCAGGCACGCAGATCGGCAACCGCATTCTCGAACGCCCCATGTACGTGTTCAATCCCGGCAGCGTCGGCTACGACCGTTCCTTTGGCACGCTCCAGCTACGTGGCGATACGGTGCTGCTTTCGCACGGAAACGCATAAAAAAAGAAGATCACCCGAAGGCAATCTTCTGATTCTTTATACGGTTTCAATGGGTTCCTCCGCAGCAGCCTCGGCTTCTGCGAGTGCGGCCTCATAAGCCTCGATCACCGAGGACTCCAGCATCCCACGGAACTGCGCGTTGATGGGATGTACGATGTCGCGGTAGGTCTCATCGGGGTTCTTGCGGCTGGGCATGACGATGAAGTATTTTTCGCGGGCGTAGATCACTTTGATATCATGAACGGCAAGCTGGCCGTCAAACGTGACGGAAACGATCGCTCTCATAGGTCCTTCATCAAAAAGCTTTCTGACTTTAATATCGGTAATTTGCATTGTTTGTTCCTCCGTTCAAGCTGTTTATTGCTGATATCATCAGTATACATCGTTTTTGTGACCGTTATTCAAACATAGCGGTATATTTCTGTGAAATTTCCAAAAAATTAAAGACGCTTGTTGTCGATTTCGTCACACGTCATTAAAAAACGTCATAAACTGTGCAAAAGGGGGGTGTGAATATGGCATTGGAGAACACGCACTACGGATATGAGCGCATCGGTGAGATGCTCCGTCATTGCCGCAGCATTTTTTTCATTGGCATTGGTGGAATCAGTATGTCGGCGCTGGCGCAGATCACGCGCGCGGCAGGCCTTCGCGTTGGCGGCTCCGACCGTGCGGAAAATGCCCAGACACGCGCGCTTTTGCGAGAGGGGATCACGGTTTTTCCGTCTCACGCGGCAGAAAATGTCGCGGATTACGATGCCGTCGTTTACACCGTGGCGATCGGTGCCGACAACCCCGAATTTTTGGCGGCAAAGGCAATGGGATTGCCCGTTATATCCCGTGCCGATTATCTTGGATATTTGATGATCTCCTACCGCAACCGCATCGGCGTGTCGGGCATGCACGGCAAAAGCACCTGCACCGCCATGTGCGCGCAGATCTTTTTAGAGGCGGCAGACCCCACCGTGCTTTGCGGCGCGGAGCTGGCGGCATTGCAAAACTCCACCTGCTGCATCCGCGAATCGCGGGAGCACATTATATTTGAGGCCTGCGAGTATATGGATTCCTTCCTGGATTTCAACCCCACGCTGGCCATTATTCTCAACATCGGGCTTGACCACGTGGATTATTTCCACGACATCGAGCAGATCCGCGATTCCTTCCTGGCGTTTGCACGCCGCACGGGAGCAGGCGGCACGGTGCTTTATAATGCCGACGACCCCGAAAGCGTTCTTGCGTTGGAGTCGTTTGGGGGCAATCGCGTAACCTTTGGAATTGAACGCGAGGCGAATTTTAACGCGCGCCGCATGTCCTACCGCGACGGCATGACAGAGTTTGACCTTTGCCGCGACGGGGAAGTGCTTTGCCGCGTGCGCCTGCGTGCGTTTGGCAAGCATAATATCTATAACGCGTTGGCAGCGGCGAGTGCCGCGATCCTGTGCGGGATTACCCCCGCGTCCATCGTGTCGGCGCTCGCGGGCTTTGCGGGCGCAAGACGACGCATGGAGCGCAAGGGAACGCTCAACGGAGCGGCGGTGTACGACGATTACGGACACCACCCCGACGAGATCCGCGCCACGCTTGCAGGCGCGCAAGAAATGGGATATTCGCGCGTGCTGTGTGCCTATCAGCCGCATACCTATAGCCGCACGGCAGGGCTTTTTGAGGAGTTTTCACGCGCGTTTGATTCGGCAGACCACGTTTATTTTGCCGATATTTACGCCGCACGGGAGCAAAACATCTACGGTGTGTCCTCGGAGCTGCTTGCAGAGAAGATCGGGGAGCGTGCCGAGTATTGCGGTAGCTTTGGCGCGGTGGCGGATGCCATCAGGCGCGACGCCGTCCCGGGCGACCTCGTTATTGTCATGGGCGCGGGCGACATCTACAAGGTCTTTGACCTGCTTGGCTTTGTGGAATAACGATGGATCAATTGAACATAAAATCGCCCCACCTCGCATTTGAGGTGGGGCGGGCTTCATTTATTCACTCACAAGCTCCAATGCGTCAAAATCGAGGGAGTAGATCACCTTTGCAACCCCCGCGAGCGGAACGCGCACGGTGGAAGAAAGCACGGTCTGCCCGCATGCAGCAAGCCCCTTGGAGAGCCATTCGCTCCCGCCGCCGAGGATTTTGTTATCGGCACTCAAAAACTGATAATGGAGCGTGGGCGCGCGCAGAGGGCGGTCGTAGTCACTTTTGACCGTTGCAAAAAAGCACATACCCGTGTCGTTCTTTTTCAGGCGCAGCTCCGAGAGCGAAAAGTGCTTCATGATCGGTGTTTCGAGCTTCAGATAGGAATCGGGGCGCGCCACCGCCGAAAAGCTTGCAACAGACGCACCGCGAATGCGCCGCGTGATGCCGTAGTGGTAGATCGCACCGGGATCGAGCGATTGAATCTTGTCCGCGATCACGGTGATCACACGCCCGTCGCGGTCTTTTAGCGTAATGTCAAGCGAAATTCCGCGCGCCATCTGCTTCTCGTTCGGGTTTTCAACGTCAAGCCCCAGGGAGAGCATATAGCCGTCTCCGTCGCGCTTGCCAACCGTTCCGCCAAGCGCGCGCACCTTCAAGGGTACGGGCGTGGGATCGGGCGCGGCGGTCAGTTCGTCCAGCATCAAGCGGAAGGAATCGTAATAGCACCACGTGTAGGTGGCATCGGGGTTGCGGTCCTCCATGTAGGCAAACTCCATCAGCGTGACCGTAAACATGCGCAAGTATCGCATGACCTCGCCCACCTGACCCGCGTCAATGCCAAGCGCTAAAACGCTTGCCCAATACGAGCCGTCCAAAGCATGGAAGCGATTACCGTAACGGGCCTCCAACGAGCGAAATTCCTCGCTCTCGCGGTTGTGAAAGGCACCGATCATCGCGTCAACCGTCTGTTTGCTTACCACGCCCGACACGGCTTGGCGGTAGAACGCCTCTGCGGCATCCGCATCCCACCCCTGCGCCTCTGCCTCACAAAGCAGGGCAAAGGAAAATTGCTCGTGCATATTGAGGTGCTCCAGCAGCGTGCACAGATCAATCGGCTTTTCGGTTTTTAAGATCATCGGTGTTGCAAGAAAATCGGCAATGTCGCGCAAGACCTCGCCCACACCCTTGCCATACGCGTTTTGAAATTCGGTTTCCATGCTCGTTCCACCTTTCCGCTCATGCAATCAAATTTTCTGCCTCTATTTTGAAAAAAAGCAGAATTGATATTGCAATTTTCAAAAGATTATAGTATAATATATTTTATTATACACCAAGCGGGCACGTTTGGCAAGGGCTTTTGAAAAAATCTGTGCCCGATGGGAAGGAAGAAATCATGTACCGTATTTTAAAAAAAGAAAAATTGAACCCGACCGTTACGCGCATGGTCGTTGACGCCCCCATGGTGGCGCGACGCGCGGAGCCGGGACAGTTTATTATATTGCGCACCGACGAGAACGGTGAGCGCATTCCTCTGACCGTTGCGGACTTTGACCGCGCGGAGGGAAGCGTTACCGTGATCTTTCAAGCGGTGGGTGCTACGACCGAGCGCTTGTCCCGCATGGAGGTGGGGGAGTGCCTTCACGACTTTGTGGGGCCCTTGGGCAGAGCCACCGAAACGGAAGGCAGAAAAAAGGTTGCGATCGTTGGCGGCGGCGTTGGTTGCGCCATTGCGTACCCCGTTGCGAAGAAATTCTTTGAATTGGGTGCCGAGGTGCACGCCGTTGTCGGCTTCCGCACGCGCGATCTCGTCATTTTAGAGCGCGAATTTGAGCGCGTATCCGCGAAATTCGTTCGCATGTCGGACGACGGCTCGTGGGGCGAAAAGGGGCTTGTAACCGACGCTTTGCGCGCGCTGATCGAGAGCGGCGAAGCATACGACGAGGTCATTACCATTGGCCCCTTGCCGATGATGAAATTCGTGTGCAAGCTGACGAAGGAATACGGTGTCAAGACCGTTGCGTCCATGAATCCCATCATGATCGACGGCACGGGCATGTGCGGCGGTTGCCGACTGACCGTGGGCGGCAAGACCGTGTTTGCCTGCGTGGACGGCCCCGAATTTGACGGACATCTGATCGACTTTGACGAGGCGATCGCGCGCTCCTCTATGTACCGCGATTTTGAGCGCGCTGCGCACGAAAAGACCTGCAACCTCTTGAACCGGGAGGTGGAACAGTAATGCCGAATATGGATCCTAAAAAAACACCTATGCCGTCGCAGGAGCCCGCAGTGCGCGCCCGCAATTTTGACGAGGTCGCGCTGGGATATACCGAGCAGATGGCGCTGATCGAGGCGGACCGTTGTCTGAACTGCAAGAATATGCCTTGCGTCAGCGGTTGCCCCGTAGGGATCGCGATCCCGCGCTTTATTCAAAAGGTCAAGGTCGGTGAATTTGAGGAAGCCTACCGCATTATCACCGAATCCAGCTCGCTTCCTGCGGTTTGCGGACGCGTGTGCCCCCAGGAGCATCAATGCGAGGGCAAATGCGTGCGCGGTATCAAGGGCGAGGCGGTCGGCATTGGTCGGCTGGAGCGTTTTGTGGCAGACTACCACAGCGCACACGTAACCGAGACCCCCAAAAAGCCTATGTCCAACGGACACCGCGTAGCGGTCATCGGCTCGGGACCCTCGGGACTTTCCTGCGCGGGCGAGCTTGCCAAGCGCGGATATGACGTCACCGTGTTTGAGGCGCTTCACACCGCGGGTGGCGTTTTGGTGTACGGAATCCCCGAATTTCGTTTGCCCAAGGCGATCGTTGCGCGAGAGATCGAGGGGCTTAAGGCACTTGGCGTACAGATCGCGCTCAACACCGTGGTGGGCAAAACGGTTTCCGTGGACGAGCTCAAAGCCGACGGCTTTGAGGCTGTGTTCATCGGTACGGGAGCGGGACTTCCCGCATTTATGAACATCCCGGGCGAAAATCTCAAGGGCGTGTATTCCGCTAACGAGTTTTTGACCCGTATCAATTTGATGAAGGCCTATCGCGCGGACAGCGCAACGCCGATTCAGCACGCGCGCCGCGTGGCGGTCGTGGGTGGCGGTAACGTGGCTATGGACGCGGCACGCAGCGCGCTTCGCTTGGGCGCTGACGAGGTTTCCATCATCTATCGCCGCTCTCTTGACGAGCTTCCCGCACGTCGCGAGGAGGTCGAGCACGCGATGGAGGAGGGCATCCAATTCCGTATGCTGACCAACCCCGTTCGTATCCTTGGCGGTGAGAACGGCTTTGTCTGCGGTATGGAGTGTGTGCATATGGAGCTTGGCGAGGCGGATGCCTCGGGGCGTCGCTCTCCCGTTCCCGTTGCGGATTCCAATTTTGTTCTGGAGTGCGATAGCGTGATCATGGCAATCGGTACATCCCCCAACCCCTTGATCAAATCCACCACCCCGGGGCTTGAGGTCACCCGCCGCGGCGGCATCGTGGTTGCCGAGGAAACGGGTAAGACCTCGCTGGACGGCGTTTATGCCGGCGGTGATGCCGTGACGGGCGCCGCTACCATCATTCTCGCTATGGGCGCTGGCAAAATTGCCGCGCACGCGATTGATGAGCTTTTGAGTGAATGATTTTTGTGGGGGAACTTCTTGAAAGAAGTTCCCCCACACCCCTTCAAGAACTTTCACCAAAAAGGAATAACAACCCTCAAAGGGAACTGTTTTCAAGGCGGTTCCTGCTTTTGTTTGTGTGTGGTGAAAGTCCATCATGCAATACAGATTCCGTTTCTGCGTCGCGATCTCGGTGCTCGTTGCCACTCGCCCGCACGTAATAGTGCTTCTTCGATAAACGGCAGGGGCAGATTGTTTGCCCTTGCCGAAATGCCCTTCAGAGAAGCGCACACGCCCCCGCGATTGATGTCATGACACCAATCGCGGGGCGTGCCCTTTTGTGAAGGTCTTGAAGGGAGGGGGGCATGGGGGGGGGGGGGCTTCTCCTTAAGAAGCTCCCCTCTCCCCATATTTTATTTCACTATCAAACTACACCGTAAGCGAGCATAGCGTCAGCGACCTTGAGGAAGCCGGCAATGTTCGCGCCCGCAACCAGGTTGCCTTCCATTCCGTACTCCTTAGCAGCGGAGACGGATGCGTCGTAGATGTTCTTCATGATCATCTTCAGTTTTGCGTCGACCTCATCGGCGGTCCAACTGTAGCGCATGGAGTTCTGGGACATTTCCAGACCCGAAACCGCAACGCCACCGGCATTGACTGCCTTAGAAGGAGCAACGACGACACCGTTTGCCTGGAGATATGCAACAGCCTCGTTGGTCGTCGGCATGTTGGAAACCTCAACGTAATACTTCAGGCCGTTTGCAACCATCTTCTTCGCATCGTCGAGGTTGACCTCGTTCTGCGTCGCGCAAGGCATGATCACGTCAACCTTTTCACCCCAAGGCTTCTGACCCTTGAAGAAGGGAACACCGAACTTGTCGGCATAATCCTCAACGCGGTTGCGGCAGGAAGCGCGCATCTCAAGCATAAAGTCGACCTTTTCCTTGGTGGAAACGCCATCCTTATCGTAAATATAACCGTCGGGACCGGAAATGGTCACAACCTTACCGCCAAGCTCATTGATCTTCTGAACAGTACCCCAAGCCACGTTACCGAAGCCGGAGATCGCGAAGGTCTTGCCCTTGATATCCTCACCATAGGTCTTGAGCATTTCAACGGTATAGTAAACTGCACCGTAGCCCGTAGCCTCGGGACGGATGAGAGAGCCGCCGTAGGAGCGACCCTTACCGGTGAGCACCCCCGTGAACTCGTTGCGCAGTCTCTTGTACTGACCGTACAAGTAACCGATCTCACGTGCGCCAACGCCGATGTCACCTGCGGGAACGTCGGTATCGGCACCGATGTGCTTGGAAAGCTCGGTCATAAAGCTCTGGCAGAAGCGCATAACCTCTCCGTCACTCTTGCCCTTGGGGTCGAAGTCAGAGCCGCCCTTGCCGCCGCCCATAGGGAGACTGGTCAGGGAGTTCTTGAAGGTCTGCTCAAAGCCCAAGAACTTGATGATGCTCTCGTTAACAGAGGGATGGAAACGGAGTCCTCCCTTATAAGGACCAATCGCGCTGTTGAACTGTACGCGGAAGCCGCGGTTGACCTGAACGGTGCCCTGGTCATCAACCCACGGAACGCGGAATTTGATGATTCTTTCGGGCTCAACGATCATATCAATGATGCCTTTTTCGATGTAAACGGGGTTCTTTTCAACGACGGGCTCAAGAGACTCCAGCACTTCGCTGACGGTCTGGTGGAACTCGTTTTCGCCGGGGTTACGCTTGATAACGTCCTCTAAAACCTTTTTCAAATACTCATTCTTAATGCTCATTGGTTGTTTCCTCCTGAAATGAAGCGTATTTGCAGGATTTTTTGAGAAAAAATTCAGAAAAACCTCGTTTTTTACCGAAAAAACTGCAATATGTGCTTTTTTATGCAACTATTATAATACAGAAAGTGCACCTTGTCAAGACTTTTTTGTTAAAAATCGGTCTGCTAATTTTTTAACGCTTGGGGCTGCAGATTCTGCTTTTTTACTTCTTTTTCCGCATATTGGGAATGTCAATACGCAGGATCCCTGTGATGATCGAGCAGATCATAAGCGCTTCGGTCAGCACTCCGGGGAGAGAACCGTGGAAGGCGTTGTAGGTCATCCAACAGGGAGAGGAGAAGAAGCTGACGGCTCGCACGTGGAACGGGTTGCGCAGCGCCAAGGAAACAGTGGTGCAAAGCATAGCTGTCATGGGGAGCAGTGCCCACGCGCCGTCGCCCCCAAGCCATGAAAAGACGGCGGCACCGATAAACAATGTGCTGAAAACACCGTACCAAACGGGGGATTGCGCCCATTGTTTATCGGTTCTGAAATAGAACACAATGCCGCGCAGCGCGCCGATGCTGTTCAGCATCGCGCCGGCCAACGCGTTGGGGAGCAGAAAGAAATGCGTTGTCCAGAGAACGTTGCAAAGCAGCTGAAAGAACACGATGCGCTTTTGCGTTTTTTGCTGAAAGGAGAGCAAGCCAAAGACGGTTGCCACGATGCCGATCCCTTGCACAAAAATATCCCACGGCGTTTCGATTTTAAACATACGTCAGTCCTCTTTTTTTACGTAAAGGTTGAGATCCCACGCGGGGATTCCGCGCGCGCGGCGCAGATAATAGCGATTGTAGGCGGGGAAGCGTGAGCGGATCATGAGCGGGAGTGCGAACAAGTCTTCCGAGCGGTGGTAGAGAGACACCAAAAGCGTGGGCGTATAGCGTTCGATCGTTTCGCGCGAGCCGATCAAGGCTTCACACTCCGAGCCCTCCACGTCATACTTGATATAGTCCACGCGCGCGCCGCCAAGAATGCGGTCGAGCGGCTCGGCAGGGATTTCTACCGTTTTGATGGGGCGATCCGCCAGCACCTGCGAGCGGTTTTGCCCGAAGGACGCGTTGCGGTTACCGCTTTTGTCAAAGACGAGAGTGGTGGATTCACTCCACGCGCCCGCGTGAACGGGAAGCACGGTGCCGCGCGTCTCGCCTTCAGCATATGCCGTAAGCTTTTGATAGTTGCGCGCGTCGGGCTCAACGGCAACGATCCTTTGCACGCGTCCGCCGCTTTTTTCAATCAGCTCGCGCACCGTGTCACCGTTGTACGCGCCAAGGTCTGCCGCCGCGCGAATCTCGGTGGGGCGAACAATCTCGCGATAAACTGCATCCATGTCACTCTCGGCATTTAGCAAATAGCGAATGTCGCCCGAGAGCTTGTAGGACAGGACGTTGTCGAAGATTCGCAACGATTCCGCGTCCGAAAAGAGCGCACGTGCCGCCAAAAGCTCCTCGCGGTGCGCCTCAAAAAACGCGCGGTCAAAGAGCGCGTCGCCAAACGCGGGCACGTCGGGCGCATAGAACTCGGCCTCCTCTGCTACGCGCAAAATGTTCTCCAAAACGTCCTCGCGCGAGGTACCGAAGGAGAGCAGAACGATGAGATTTTGAGCACCGTATAGCGATTTTGTGTCGCTCCATGAGCGCACGGGCATTCCGTGAAAGAGCTTTTCGCGCACAAAGCCGTCGCTGGCAAACACACCCGCAACACGCACACCCTTTTGCGCGCATGCGTCAAGAATTTTATCCGCCCCGTTGCCCATGCCGTACAGTACCACGGTTTTGCTTGTGGCAGAGAGGTGTTCCCACAAATCTTGGCTATAAGTTGGCAGCATCGTGTGATCCCTCCTTGCTTTGCGTACGTTTTCTATCATTATATCACAAATACTCGTCAATGCCAAGCGTTTTGCCAAAAAAAGAGCGGTTTTGTAAGCGTACTTTTCAATTCGCGCTTGACTTTTGGTTTCTTTTGCGGTATACTGAACATAATGAACAGAAAGGAAGTGGCTCAAATGACCGATTGCTTGTTTTGTAAAATTATCGCGGGGGATATTCCGTCCGCAAAGGTGTATGAGGACGATATGATCTATGCCTTCCGTGACATCGCACCCATGGCGCCTGTTCACGTGCTGGTGGTTCCCAAGTGCCACATCGCATCTGCAGATGGCATCACACAAGAGAACAGCGCATACGTCGCGCGCATTTTTGAGGCGATCCCGCAGATCGCCGCGTCCGAGGGGCTTTCGAATGGCTATCGAGTGATCACCAACTGCGGCGAGGATGCGTGCCAGAGCGTCAAGCACCTGCATTTCCATATCCTTGGCGGTAAAAAGCTGCCCGATCAGATGGCATAAGAAAAATCCGCACCAATCGGTGCGGATTTTTTTGTCACTTTTTCGGCTTGAAATATTGATACAAATTACACGGAATCATACCGTTGTAGAGCTTGCGGATCTTGTCTGCACGCATGCCGTAGAAGCGCTCGAACTGCGGATGCGAGGTGATGATGTAGATCTGCCACGGGGAGAGGCTTGCAAACGCGCGCCCCATGTCGCGGTAGAGCGCCTCTGCTTCTGCAGGGGTCATCAAGCGCTCGCCGTAGGGCGGATTGCAAA
>JAZRFD010000121.1:0-9296 GCA_045661185.1 Eubacteriales bacterium
CTTTCCGAGGAGGATAAGGGTGGCAGCTTCTACCTCTTGTGGAATGATTGCACGGTGACGGCAGAACCGAATTACTACGTGCGCGTTGAGTACATGGAATTTATCGGTGACATTCCCGTGATTGACCCCGTTACCGTTACAAACCTCGATATGACGGTTGCTGAGGTGCTGGCGTTGATGAAAATTGACCCCTCAATGTTTGTTATCGACATCGATCTTTCTATGCGTGTGGGTGACCTTCCCATGTACGGCGAAAACGAGTTCGTGATCTATATGCGCCCCAAGACGCTTCGTTTTGAGTTGTATCTCACGAGTATAGACGGATTCGAATATTCCTACGTTCTTGAAAACTTTATAGGCTCGGCAACTCTTGCCGAGGTGATGGATCGCTTCTCGTGGGAGAGCGGCTTTGTTTCAACGGATTACGTCTGGTTGTTCAAAAACGATATCACAGGTGAAACAATGACGCTTGACGATCCCAACTACACGTGGTACTACACCGAGGAAAACGGCGGCTTTGTTACGTTGGTACTGGAGAGCCAATACGTTCAGGTTTGGGTCAGTGTGATGGATGCCAACTGGAATTCGATGTTTTACGGCGAATTTCCTTGCGAAAGAGGCACAACCGTTGCGGCACTGCTTGAAATGATGGGTGCTCCCATCACTCTTGATCAAATTGTTCGCGTCAGCTCGCCCGAATACGGTGAAATTTCGCTTGACTTTGTGATCGAGAGCCGTATGAGCGTGGAGATTTTCATTGAGGCGACTGAAAACGGCGATGGCGGCGAAGGTGAGATCATTAAGCCGATCACGGGCTTTGAGGTGTATTTTGAGGGGAACAGCTATTGGTTCGAAGCTCCCATCTCGTTGTACGATTTCATTTGCATGTATGTAAACTTTACCTCAGAGGACGGCACAAAGGGCACGTGGTATGTTGACGGTATGTACGTTGAAAGCATTTACGATTATATGCTTTCCTCCAACTGTACGGTGTACTGCGAGTACGTATCAGAGCCGATCATGGGCTTTGAAGTCAGCTGCAACGGTTACGTTTTTTGGTTGGAAGAGCCGATGTCGCTGCACGATTTCGCTTACAAGATGGCGTATGACGTGTTTCCCGAGTTTGTGGCGGATCCCGAGAACACTGATTGGATCATTGACGGCGAAAGAGTCGATTTTTACACATACACATTGTCTTACTCCTGCAAGATAGATGTGTCTATCACTGTGTCTGACGTTGATGCGGTAGCATAATTCATCCAACAAAAAAGGCGGCTCGCTAAGCGAGCCGCCCGATTTGTTTATTTGTGGATCCGCATCCGCTTTTGCAAGCGGCGGAAATAAAACGTGATAAGGCTGGAAAGTGCGAAATCGTACATGAAAAAGACGAAAATCATGGCAACGTAGAGCAAAAGCAGGAGCCACCAAGCCTCAAATCCTTCGAGCATCGCAGGTATAAAGAGGACGGACACGGCATAGATCGCAAGAGATGCCGCTGTTGCCACCCCCCACTTGATAAAATAAGAGGGGAGACGAGGGAGACGCTCGATCTTTTCCTTTAAAATGGGATAATAGCCGGCCAAAAGCGCGTAAAAAACGACCGGCGTTTTGGCGGGAAGGAGCAGGAGGGAAACGAGTGACGTAACGATCCAGATCAGCCACGGGTACGCGCCGCCGATCTCGATTACGGCGTACACGCACAAAAGGGAAGCAATTACGGCAACGGAAAGATCGATCACCTCGATCACGGCGCCAAGTGCCAAAATCAGCACCCCCAAGGCGCACAGCATGGCGCTGACGGTCAAATTTCTGATTTGCGCTTGCGTATTTTGTCGACGGGACATAGAGACATCCTTTCGATCAGCAGCAGCGGATCAGGTCGCCGCCCATCATTTCGCAGCAGCAGTCCGCGCAGATCAGGTTGGAGCAGCAGTTGCAGGCCTGATCGGTGTTTGTGGTCTGGCGGTAGCCCGATCCGTAGCCCTGCGTTTGTGCTAAGATTTGGTCGCGCGCGTTGCGGTACTCGGAATTGTAGGGGTCAAGTCCGCAGGCGCGGTCGAACATTCTTTGCGCGTCAAGGAAATAGCCGCGCTTGTAGAGCACGCAGCCCATCAGGAAATGCCACTCGGCGTTTTGATCTGCGTTTGACATGGAGCGCAGAATGTTTTCCGCCTTTTGCAGATTGTTGTTGTTGATCAAGCGGCGCACCTCGGCAAAGCGGGAATCGGCGGAGGAGCCGCCGGGGTTTCCGTTGTAGCTGCTGCCGGAGGAGCTTTTACCGCCCGCGCGTTCCTTTTGGATCTCCTCGTATGCGGCGTTGATCTCTTTCATTTTTTCGTTCGCGAGATCGGCAAGATCGCTGTCGCGGTACTTGTCGGGATGGTATTTGCGTGCCAAGCTTCGGTACGCTTTTTTGATCTCGTCGTCGGAGGCGTTGGGAGAAACGCCCAGGATCTCATAAGGAGTTTTCATCTTTTTTTGATTCACCTTTCGCAGTTTGTTGCAGGATCCGCTCGGCGGTGGCGGGCAGACCCAGATAGAGAATATTGCAAAGTAATTCGTGCAGCTCCGAGGTCGGGTGCGGGTCAATGAGCACAAAGGCGCGCTCGGCATCGGTCAACAGACGCTTGAGCGCAAGCGCGACCGTATTCCAGTCGGATGGATCGGGCTCTTGCCCGAACAGACGCAGATAGGGGTTGAAGGCGCCCGATTTGCGATCCTTCAGGAAATCGTCGGCAGCGTCGATGAGATAGACCCAGTGTCCGATGGCACGTCCGATGTTTGCGGCAATGCGCGCGTCGGTGCCATCAAGACCCTCGGAAAAGATGGCCGCCATCAGGTCGCCAAAGATCTCGGCAGGCGCGTCGGCGCTTGGCGGCGCAGTTGTGTCAAGCTCAAGGGCGCGCAGGGCAGACAGACGCTCGCGCACCGTTTGATCAAGCGCGGGGTGGCGCTTTTTGGCGCGTCGGTAGCCGCCGCCAAAGAACCAAGAGGCAAGACGTCCGCGGAAGCGCTTGAAGCCGCGCTCGTCGGTTACGTCATCGCGGCATTTGTGATAGGTCAGGAGTGCCGATGCGTCTGCACAGTAACGAAGCGTTTCGGAGTTGATCGCGGTCAGCCGTCTTTTGAAGGGATGCGCGATGCAACGCTTTTTCTTCAGTGTCAGCTCCTCACCCGAAAGCGAGACGCGCACAAGCGCGAGAAAAACGAAATCATAGCTGAGAGCGAAGCGCGAGCATTGTCCCGTGCATTTGCCCATATGGTGGCACAGCCCGCAATACAGCGCGCGGTAGCAATCGTAATCGCGCATGCGCAACTCAGGCATTTGCGCGCGAACGTAACCCAGCATGCTTTTTTCCTCCATCACATAATTACCTATTTTATATCATACCGCATTTTTTTATAAAATGCAAGAACAAATTGTGTTTTTTTTGAAAAAGAATTGCAATTTTAGAAAAATAATGCTACAATAGACCTAACAAAACCAAAAAAACGGGGGAAAGACATGAAAAAACAGTTTTTACCGCAACGCGCGCACGTGTACAAGGCAAACATGCATATGCATACCACGGTCTCCGACGGACGCATAACGCCCGAGGAGGTCAAGGCGGCGTATAAGGAAAAGGGATACGCGATCGTGGCATTTACCGATCACGAGGTGATTGTGGATCACAAGGCCTTGCGTGACAAGGACTTTTTGCCCATTACGTCCTATGAAGTCGCAATTAACGAAGAGTTGGATAATGGTGTTCCAAACGGCAAAAAAACCTACCATATCAATCTGTACGCCAAAACCGAGGGACAGGTGATCTCGCCCGTGTTCAGTGAGGCCACTATTTGGAAGCGCATTGAGCATATCAGGGAGTATGTCACCGATGAGATGCGCGCGGTCGATTATCCGCACGTTTACGGCGTGGCGGAGCTGAACGAAATGATCCGCTTGGCAAATGAGGCGGGCTTTTTGGTGTCTTATAATCACCCTGTTTGGTCGTTGCAGGACTACGCCGATTACGCGGAGCTAAAGGGTCTTTGGGGTGTAGAGGTGCACAATACGGGTTGTTTGCGGCTGGGCTATCCCGACACGGTGCAGCCCGTTGAGGATCTGTTGCGCAAGGGCGAACACGTTTATCCGCTGGCAACCGACGACGCACACACGCTTCAGGATTGCTTTGGCGGCTGGCTGATGGTCTACGCGGATGAGTTGGAGTACGGTTCGGTGATGACCGCGCTTGAAAACGGTGATTTTTACGCATCCACAGGTCCCGAGATTCATGAGATCTCGCTGGAGGACGGCATTTTGCATGTGGAGTGCTCCGAGGCCGCGGCTGTATTCGTTTCAACCGAGCGCCGTGCCTGCAAGCAGGTGATGGCGGAGGATGCGCCCTTGACCTGTGCTGATTTTGACATGACGAAGTATTTGGAAGACACGCAGGTCGGCGTTCGCCGGTGGGAGCCTTATATTCGTGTGACCGTTGTTGATGATAAGGGTCACCGCGCTTGGTCCCGCGCTTATTTTGTGGAGTGATATGCTTTTTGGGGAGGAGGGGAACTTCTTAAGGAGAAGTTTCCCTCCTCCCCAAGCCCCTCCACCCTTCAAGACCTTTCCATAAGAGGATCGCACCCCCGAATGGGCATCTTAACAACGCCCATTCGGGGGTACGATGCGCTTCTGCGAAGCGCATTGGGGTAGGGGAATGTACTGCATGAACGAGCTTTCACCGTGCGGAAATAAAAAAGGGAACTGCCTTGTTAGCGGTTCCTTGCGAGGGTGGTAAAGCATTTGTAGGTGAAAGTTTTTGGGATACGTTGGGGAGGACTTTTTTCAAAAAGTCCGCCCCAACGTATCCCCCGAATTAAAGACCCAACACAGCCGCGCCGATGATGCCGGCGTCATTGCGGAGCGTTGCGATGCGGATGGAAGGAGTGGGAATGATGCTTGTGCCGTAGATCTGCGAAAGGACGAGGGGCGTGACCAGATCCAAAAGGTACTGCCCCTCATTGGAAATGCCGCCGCCGATCGAGAGAACCTCGGGCTGGAAGATGTTGATGATGGTAGCCAGACCGCTTGCCAGGTACTTGACGTACTCGTCAACGACCTCACAAGCCGCCGCGTCGCCGGCACGCTTACCGTCGAACGCGATGCGTCCGTTGACCTTTCCTGCCTGTGCGACAAGGTCGGTCATAATGGTCTTGCGGCCGCTCTTTTCGCATTCGGCCAGCTTTTCCCTGGTGGTATTGATCAGACCCGTAGCAGAGGAATAAGCCTCCCAGCAGCCACGTCTGCCGCAGGAGCAGGGGCGACCGTCAACCGAGATGACGATGTGGCCAAGCTCACCCGCTGCGGAGTTGAAGCCCTTGAACACCTTGCCGCTGTCGATGATACCGCCACCGACACCCGTGCCGAGCGTGATCATGACCGAGGACTTGGAGCCCTTTGCGGCGCCCGCGATCGCCTCACCCCAAGCGGCGGCATTGGCATCGTTTTCAATGTGTGCCTCGGGAACACCCAAAGCTTCCTTGAGCATGGGGATGATGGGGAAGTTGCGGAAGGGAAGGTTAACGGTATAAACGATCATACCGGTTTCATCGTCCACGACGCCGGGAGCCGCGATGCCGATCGACGCGATCTCGGACATGGGGATATTCGCGCCCGCGCACACCTTTTTGCAAACGGCGGCGATGTCGGCAGCGATCTCCTCCGCGGGACGGTCCGCACTCGTCGGAACGCTATCCTTCGCGATGATCTTGAATTCCTCGTTTACGATACCTGCAGCGATGTTGGTTCCGCCAAGGTCAATGCCAATACGGTACATGGGGAAATTCTCCTTTGTTAGTATTTATACTTATTATAATTCCTTTTTCGATGTCCGTCAAGGCTTTTTGAAATCAAATCTGAAATTGATCCGATTCCTAAACCTCCGGCAGCGCGAGCGCACGTTGAACGCGCCCATGCCGTCCCTCTTAAAACATTCCCTCTACGTCTGCGCGATTGTAATATTGCTTTTGATCACAGAAGCGGCAGGCAACCTCCAACCGCTCGGGCTTGCCGTCTGTCACCTGCTCGTCAAGCAGCTTCAACAGATTCGCTTTTCCAAGCGTGATCAAAGCCTTTGTTGTGCGCTCGCGACTGCAATTGCACAGGTAATCCACGTCCAACTCGTCAAACACGTCAAAGGGGATATCCTTGAGTGCCAGCGCGGCGATCTCCTCCAACGGCATTCCCGCGTCAAAGAGCGCGGACACGTTTGCGATCGCGGGGAGATTGCGCTCGATCAGATCAACGGTTTCGGGCGCGGCAAAGGGAAGAAGCTGGATCAGCACACCGCCCGCCGCGCGGCAGGTGCAATCGGTGTCCACAAGCACGCCAAGGGCGCACACGGTGGGAACCTGCTCGCTCTGCGCGTAATAAGCGGCAACGTCCTCGGCAATTTCACCGCTGACAAGCTCGATAGAGCCGTTATAGGGCTCGTTCGTGCCGATATCCTTAATGATATTGAGGAAACCGCTTCCAACCGCGCCACCAACGTCAAGCTTCCCGTTGGGCTTCAAGGGCAGGTCGACAGAGGGATTTTGAATATACCCGCGCACGTTGCCCATATAATCCGAAACGGCAAGCACCGTGCCGGCGGGGCCGTCGCCCTTGAGTGAGACGGTGATGGTATCGGTCTTTTCTCCCAGCATACAGCCCATAAGAGAGGTTGCCGTGAGCAGACGTCCCAGTGTTGCGGATGCCGTGGGAGTGGTTTTGTGAATGCGGATGGCCTCGTCCACGATCTCGGTGGAGCGAATGACGTGAATACGTGCCGAGCCGTCGGAGGTCATGGCACGCAAAATGGTTGATGACATAGCGTTTTATCCTTTTTGGTAGTGATTATTTAATCGCACGCGCCGCAAAATACCAGCGCTCGGTTTGTTCGTTGATGGTGGAGCGGTTATAGTCCGACCACACGCCGAGAACTTCAAATCCCGCGGCTGAGAGACGCGTGCGGATTTCGTCCATCGTGTAGCATTTTTCCTGCTGATGCTCGTCCTCGCGACGGTAGCTTCCGTCGGGGAGGGCTTCAAAGAGCGAGAGGTCGAAATCGCAGATGCCGCTATCCTCGTGATAAGTGTTTTGCCAACCGCAGAACACAGGCACACGCTCCTCGTCCTCGCCCTCGCCCCAGATCAGCTCATCCTCAAGAATATAGGCGTTGTTGGCATACACGTGGCGGAATTTGTAGGGCGTGTTCATGTCAAAAAGAAAGAGCCCGTCGGGATCGAGGTAGTTGTGAACGGTGGAGAAGCAAGCGGAAAGATCCTCGCCCGAGAGCAGATAGTTCAGGCTATCCAGGCAGCAGGTAACGGCACCCACCGTGCCGTACAGCTCGAACGTACGCATATCCTGCTCCAGCCAAAGGACGTTCACGCCGCGCTCAAGCGCGCGTCCAAACGCCTCGCTGAGCATGTCGGCGCTTCCATCCACGCCGATCATATCGTAGCCGCGTGCGGCAAGCTCCAGAGCCATGCTACCCGTTCCGCAGGCCAGATCCAGCACAAGGCACGGGCGAGCCCGCAAGTATTGATCAAAGGTCGCTTCCACAAAATCCGCCCACTCGGCATAATTGATCTCGGCGTTGAGCTTGTCGTAAACGTGGGCAATTGCGCCGTAACCCTCGCAGCCCATTATCGGTGCGCCTTTCTGTCAAGCCGCGCCAAAACGGTCAGGTATCCCTCGTTGCCATATTTCAGGCAACGGTTGACACGGCTGATCGTAGCCGTGGAAAGGCCCGTGGTTTGTGCGATTTCGGCATAGATGTGATTAGATTTCAGCATTTTTGCCGCATGCAGACGGCGGGACATTTCTTCCAGCTCGGATACGGTGCAAAGATCCTCTAAAAAATGTCTGCATTCCTCGGGTGTCTGGAGCGTCAGGATTCCTTGACACAAATATTCCAATAATTCATCGTGAGAGTGGGATTCCATAGTGCGGCGCCTCCTTTGCCTTACATTCAATCATATTGTACCACAAATTTGATTCGATGTAAAGGGATTGCATTGACTTTTCGCAAAAAACTCCGTTTTTTCTTCAAAATATTTATAATATAAAATACGCCGCCCTTATTGACGGCCGCTTTTTTTTGTGTTATAATATAGCATATTGTTATTTTTGTTTCAAACGGAGGATTTCCCCATGACACTTTACGAGGATCTGAAATGGCGCGGCTTGATCCAGGATATCTCAAGTCCCGACCTGATTGATAAGCTCAACGCGGGCGGTATGACCTTCTACATCGGCACCGACCCCACGGCAGACAGTCTGCATCTGGGACACTATTCGTCCTTCCTCATCACGCGTCGTCTGGCGGCGGCAGGGCACAAGCCCCTGTTGCTGGTCGGTATGGCAACGGCGCTGATCGGTGACCCCCGCGGAACGGTGGAAAGAAAGCTTTCCGACCGTGACGAGGTCATTCATAACTACGAGTGCCTCAAGACCCAGCTGCAAAAGATCTTCCCCTACGAGGTCGTTAATAACTACGACTGGGTCAAGGATCTCAATATCATTGATTTCTTCCGTGATTATGGCAAGTATATCAACGTCGGCTATATGCTTAGCAAGGATCTGATCCGCCGCCAGATGGAGAGCGGTATCTCCTATGCGGAATTTTCCTATATGCTCATTCAGGGCTTGGATTTCAAGTATCTGCATGAGAATCGCGGTGTAGATTTGCAGGTTGCAGGCTCCGACCAGTGGGGTAACATCACCACGGGCATCGAGCTGATCCGCAAGACCACGGGCGACGAGGTATATGCTATGACCATGCCGCTTGTGACCGACTCGCACGGCAACAAGTTCGGTAAGAGTGAGGGCAACGCCGTTTGGCTGGATAAGAACAAGACCAGCTCCTACGAGCTCTATCAGTTCCTGCTCAACTCCGAGGACAGCATGGTGATCGAGTATCTCAAGCGCCTGACCTTCCTCTCCCGCGAGGAGATCGAGGCGATCGAGGCCGAGCACAACGCCGCTCCCGAAAAGCGTCTGGCACAGAAGAAGCTTGCAGAGGAGATTTTGCGTGACCTGCATGGTGAGGGTGCTTACGAGGGTGCCGTTCGCATCAGCGAGCAGCTTTTTGCGGGCAACATCAAGGAGATCGACACGAAGGATCTTCTGGCAGGGCTGAAGGACGTGCCGCACTTTGAAACCGAGGGCGGTCCTGTGCTTGACGTTCTGGTTGGCGCGGGCATCTGCTCCTCCAAGAGAGAAGCGCGCGAGTTCATCTCCAATCGCTCGCTCAGTCTCAACGGTGACCCGATTT
>JAZRFD010000122.1:0-27765 GCA_045661185.1 Eubacteriales bacterium
AGATAATCAGGAGAATGGTATTCAAATCTACATTGGAGATGAGACCAAGGTGCAGAGTATGAAAGACTGTAGCGTGGTTACCGCCACTTATGAATTAGGTGAAGGAATGAGAGGTACCATAGGTATTATCGGACCAAAGCGAATGGACTACGAAAAGGTAGTGGATACTTTGAAGATGTTGAAGCATCAGCTTGATGAGTTATATAAAGGATAACGAGGAGTTTGATTATGGCAGAAATGGAAAAGGATTTAGAGAAAGGCACAACCGAAGAGGCCAAAGTAGAAGCCGCAGAGGAAGTGGTTGAGGAAATCCTGGAAGAATGTGAGGAATGTGTAGAGGAAGAAGCGGAAGCTTCAGAAGATGCAGAGACCGCAGAAGAAAGTTCTAAAGGCCCATCTAAGTGGCTGAAAAAGAACAATAAAGATAAAGAAAAAATTGCAGAGCTGGAAGACAGAGTAATGCGTCAGATGGCAGAGTTTGAAAATTTCCGCCGCCGTACCGATAAGGAAAAGCAGGCAATGTTTGAAACTGGTGCTAAGAGTGTTATCGAGAAGATCTTACCGGTAATCGACAATTTTGAACGTGGGTTATCCACTGTGCCGGAAGCAGATCGTGAAAGTGGTTTTGCAAGCGGTATGAACATGATCTACAAGCAGCTTTTAACAGAGCTTGGCAACATTGGTGTGAAGCCAATCGAAGCACTTGGACAGGAATTTGATCCTAACTTCCACAATGCAGTAATGCAGGTGGCAAGTGAAGAATATGAATCCGGTGTGGTTGCACAGGAACTTTTAAAGGGTTATACCTATCGTGATACCGTGGTACGTCACAGTATGGTAGCAGTAGCAGAATAGAGTAGTTATTAATTTTTATATATCCTGGAGGAGGAGCAAATCATGGGAAAAATTATTGGTATTGACTTGGGTACAACAAACAGCTGTGTAGCTGTTATGGAAGGTGGTAAACCTACCGTTATCGCAAATACAGAAGGCGCAAGAACTACACCATCTGTAGTAGCTTTCACAAAGACAGGCGAAAGATTAGTTGGTGAACCTGCAAAGCGTCAGGCTGTTACTAACGCAGAAAAGACAATTTCTTCTATTAAAAGAGATATGGGTACAGACAACGGCCGTACTATCGATGGCAAGAAGTACTCTCCACAGCAGATTTCTGCTATGATTTTACAGAAATTAAAAGCAGATGCTGAAAGCTATCTTGGTGAAAAGGTAACAGAAGCAGTTATCACTGTTCCTGCATACTTCAACGATGCTCAGCGTCAGGCAACCAAGGATGCAGGTAAGATCGCAGGCCTTGACGTTAAGAGAATCATCAACGAGCCTACCGCTGCAGCACTTGCATACGGTATGGATAAGGAGATTGGGCAGAAGATCATGGTATTCGACCTTGGCGGGGGTACCTTCGACGTATCCATTCTCGAGATCTCTGACGGCGTATTTGTGGTTCTTGCAACCAACGGCGACACCAAGCTGGGCGGCGCCGGCTTCGACCAGCGCATCATCGACTGGATGGCTGACAAGTTCCAGAGAGAGAACGGCGTGGATCTGCGCAAGGACAAGATGGTGCTGCAGAGACTCAAGGACGCAGCAGAGAAGGCAAAGATCGAGCTTTCCGGCATGATGAGCGCAGATATCAACCTGCCCTTCATTACCGCAACCAGCGCAGGCCCCTTGCACTTTGAGGCAACCCTGTCCCGCGCAGAGTTTGATCGCATCACGGCAGACCTCGTTGAGAGAACCATGATCCCCACCAAGAAGGCTTTGTCCGATGCAGGCCTTTCCGTAAGCCAGATCGACAAGGTGCTCCTCGTCGGTGGCTCCACGAGAATCCCCGCCGTGCAGGAAGCTGTTAAGAAGTTCATCGGCAAGGATCCCTTCAAGGGCATCAACCCCGACGAATGCGTTGCGATTGGCGCGGCAATTCAGGGCGGCGTGCTTGGCGGTGAGGTGAAGGATCTACTCCTGCTTGACGTCACGCCTCTGTCCCTCGGTATTGAGACGCTGGGCGGCGTATTCAACCGCATCATCGACCGTAACACCACCATCCCCGTAAAGAAGAGCCAGGTGTATTCCACCGCGGCAGACGGTCAGACCTCTGTTGAGATCCACGTGCTTCAGGGTGAGCGCGAGATGGCCGCAAACAACACCACTCTCGGACGCTTTATTCTCGACGGCATCACGCCCGCTCCCAGAGGTATCCCGCAAATTGAGGTCACCTTTGACATCGACGCAAACGGTATCGTAAACGTGACCGCGCAGGATAAGGGCACGGGTAAGGAGCAGCACATCACCATCACCTCCTCCACCAACATGAGCCAGGAGGACATTGACCGTGCGGTGAAGGATGCTGAAAAGTACGCCGAGGAGGATAAGAAGGCGAAGGAGGCTGTTGACACGAGAAACCGTGCGGAGTCCATCATCTTCCAGAGCGAAAAGACTCTTACCGAGCTTGGCGACAAGGTCGATCCCGCAGACGCAGAGAACGTCAAGAGCGCGATCGAAAAGCTGAAGGAGACCCTCAAGGGCAGCGACGTAGAGGCGATCAAGGTCGACACCGAGGCCGTGGAGAAGTCTTTCTACGCGATCTCCGAAAAGCTCTACCAGCAGCAAGCAGGTGCACAGGGCGCAGGGGCTGATCCCAACATGGGCGGCAACGGTGGCGACGGCACCTACTACAACGCAAACTACGAGGACAACTCGAACAATCAATAATCATCACACGTATCGGGAAAGGCGGGAAACCGCCTTTCCCGTCGGGTGTATTTTGCCTATGAAGACGCATTTGCTCAAATGCACCTTCATAGGCAAGATACCAACTATAAAAAGAGGTTCATATGGCAGACAAGAGAGATTATTACGAGGTGCTGGGCGTCGACAAAAACGCAGACGAGAGCACCATCAAAAAAGCGTTTTATAAAATGGCAAAGCAGTATCATCCCGATACGCATCCGGGTGACAAGGTAGCCGAGGAAAAATTCAAAGAGGTCAACGAGGCGTACGAGGTGCTGTCCGATGCCGATAAAAAGGCAAAGTACGACCAGTACGGACATGCTGCCTTTGATCCTTCGATGGGTGGCGGATACGGTGACTTCGGCGGCGGATTTGGCGGCTTTGGCGATTTTGGGGATCTTGGCGACATTCTGGGCGGTATGTTCGGGGGCGCCTTTGGCGGCGGTTCGTCGCGCCGGCGTAACGGACCCGTTCAAGGGGATGATATCGGCACGTCGATCTACATTACCTTTGAGGAAGCGGCCTTCGGTGTCAAAAAGGATATTTCCTACGCGCGCGTTTGCCATTGCGACGTTTGCAAGGGAAGCGGCTCGTCAAAGGGAAGCGCCGGGGTGGAGGCCTGCCAGACCTGTAAGGGTACAGGGCAGGTGCGTCGCGTTCAGCGCATGGGCGGTATGGCATTCCAGTCCACCGCAACGTGTGACGCCTGCCGCGGAAGCGGCAAGACCATCAAGGATCCCTGCACAAAGTGCCGTGGAACCGGTATGGCGCGCGAGAATAAGAAGCTGAGCGTTTCGATCCCTGCGGGCATTGCAAACGGTGAGCGGATCGCTCTGCGCGGGCAGGGAAACGACGGCAGAAACGGTGGCCCTGCGGGAGACCTGATCATTACTGTAGGCGTGCGTAGCCACGATGTTTTTGAGCGTGACGGCTACAACGTCTATTGCGAGGTGCCCCTGACGGTCGCTGAGGCAACGCTCGGTGCCGAGATCGACGTTCCGACTCTTGACGGCAACATCAAATACAACATTCCCGAGGGCACCCAGCCCGGCGCGCAGTTTACCGTGCGCGGAAAAGGGATTCCGTATATCAACGGAAACGGTAAGCGCGGCGATCATATTTTCCGCGTTACGGTTGAGATTCCCAAGGGGCTCAACGACAAGCAGAGAAGTGCGATGAAGGCGTTTGCCGATAGCTGCGGCGAAAGCAATTACGCAAAGCACAAGCAATTCTTTAAGAAGATTTTCGGACAAAAGTGAGGTAGCAAATGGTAGATCAGGATTACGTGTGCGGTGACTACGGAGACGAATCAATCTGGACGCAGGTGCGCGTCACGGTCAAGCTGGAGCTTTTGGATCAGCTTACGGCAATTATGAGCATGGTGTCCAATAACCTGCAAATTGAAGACTACAGTGACATTGATCTCAAGACCTGCTATGGAGATCTGATCGACGAAAGCATTCTCAATGCCGACAAAACGATCGCGTCTGTGTCGGTTTATTTGCCTGCGGAAAAGAGCGTGCCCGAGTGTCTTGCATTCCTGAAAGAGCGGTTTGCGGGAACGGCGCTGGAGGACGCAAAAGTTGAAACGGTCGGTGTCAACGAGGAGGACTGGGCAAATTCATGGAAGGCGTACTACAAGCCGATCAAGATCGGCCAGAAGCTGGTCATTGTCCCCGCGTGGGAGAAATACACTCCTGAAGCGGGAGAATTGATCGTGCGTATGGACCCCGGTATGGCGTTCGGCACGGGTACGCACGAAACCACGCGTTTGGTCATTCAACTGCTTGAAAAGTACACCAAAGAGGGTTGCAGAATGCTTGACGTGGGTACGGGAAGCGGTATTTTGGCGATCTGTGCGTCCAAGCTGGGCGCGGGCGAGTGCCGCGCGTATGATATTGACCCTATGGCGGTGCGTGTGGCAAACGAAAACATCAAGGACAGCGGACTTTCCAACATCACCTGCGAGGTTTCCGACCTGCTTCGGCAGGTGGACAAGTCCCCAAAATACGACCTGATCTGCGCCAACATCGTGGCGGATATCATTATTCGCATGACACCCGACGTGGGCGAATTGATGCACGAGGGAACGGTTCTCTTGGCATCGGGGATCATTCTTGAGCGCAGCTCGGATGTGATCGAATGCTTTGAAGCCAACGGCTTCCGCATTGTTGAAAAGCTGGTTGACAACGGCTGGTGCGGCCTTGCGGTTATGAAGAATTAAAGCAACACGGGAGAGCTCGGCTTGGCTCTCCCGTTTTTTGATAAAACTGACTGTTTTTTTATAAAAAATATATTTGTTTACAAAATAGATGTTTACAAAAAGGGATTTATGTAGTAAAATATAAAAGAATATAATTTAGA
The DNA here is from genome assembly GCA_045661185.1 of Eubacteriales bacterium. Lineage (GTDB taxonomy): Bacteria > Bacillota > Clostridia > Oscillospirales > CAG-272 > UMGS1865. The sequence continues at coordinate 5,113 of JAZRFD010000122.1, forward strand.
ATAGGCAAGGAGTGAACAAATGATGGCACAACCGAAGTATCAACGCGTTTTACTCAAGCTGTCGGGCGAGGCTTTGGCTCCCGATGACGGCGGAATTCTGGATTTTGGATTTATCGAGCAGGTTGCCGCACAGATCAAAAGATGCGTGGACGCAGGTGTTCAGGTCGCCGTGATCGTGGGCGCGGGCAACATCTGGCGCGGACGGCAGGGAACCGGTATGGATCATTGCCGTGCCGACCACATGGGCATGCTTGCTACAACGATCAACGCGCTGGCACTTCAGGACGTGTTCCTGCGTGTCGGAATGGATGCGGTGGTCATGACCGCCGTTGAAATGAAGTCGTTTGCCGATTACTACACCTCGCGCGACGCGATTAAGGCTCTGGAGAGCGGCAAGGTCGTGGTCTTTGGCGGTGGCCTTGGAACACCCTTTTTCTCCACGGATACCGCGGCGGCTCTGCGTGCGGCGGAGATCAAAGCGGATTGCATCCTGATGGCAAAGAACATTGATGCGATCTATAGTGCCGATCCCTTGAAGGATCCCAATGCGGTGCGCTATTCCGACGTTACCTATAAGCAGATTATTGAGGAAAATTTGCGCGCGTTGGATATGTCCTCGGTCACTCTTTGCATGGATAACGGAATTAACGGCTATGCCTTCGGTCTTGCCAACCCCGAAAACATTTACCGTGTGGTCATGGGCGAGCCTGTCGGAACGGCTATTCACAATTAAAATTACATCGAAAGGATTTTGCGTTATGAAGTACAATACGAAAGCAGCAGAAGAGAAAATGCAGAAGAGCGTAGCCGCTTATGAAAACAACCTTTCCACGATCCGCGCAAGCCAGGCAAACGGCGCGATCGTTTCCAAGGTGACCTTTGATTACTACGGCTCTCCCACGAAATTGACCGATATGGCGTCGGTGTCCGTAACCGACCCCAAGACCCTGACCATCACCCCCTACGACCGTTCGACCCTGAAGGCAATGGTCAAGGCGATCCAGGCATCGGATATCGGCATCAATCCCGCGGACGACGGCTCTGTGATCCGTCTTGTGTTCCCGCCTCTGACCGAGGAGCACCGTAAGGGACTGGCAAAGCAGATTCAGAAGATGGCAGAGGAGGCGCGCGTTGCAATCCGTAACATCCGCCGCGATGCCAACGACGATATCAAGAAGCAGAAGAAGGACGGCGAGATGACCGAGGACGAGCAGAAGGCAGGCGAAAAGTCTGTTCAGGAGCTGACCGACCGCTACATCAAGCAGATCGACGGCATCACGTCCAAGAAAGAAAAAGAGATCATGCAGATCTGAGCATTCCTCGCCGGGCTTGACAAAGCCCGGCGAATGCTCGTGAAAAGGGGTAGTATATGCTTTTTGGAAAGAAGAAAAAACAGTCGACGCGCGTTCAGATCGACGAGCGCCTTCAGCACATAGCGTTCATCATGGACGGCAACGGCAGATGGGCGCAAAAGCGCGGAATGCCGCGCGAGTTCGGGCATTCCCACGGCGCGGAGACCTTCCGCAAGATCGGACGCTATTGCGAGAGCATTGGGCTGAAATATATGACCGTTTATGCCTTTTCCACGGAAAACTGGAAGCGCCCGCAAAAGGAAGTGGATACGATCATGGGGCTTTTGGATCGGTACACCGAGCAATGCTTTACCGACGAGGAGGCCAAGAACGTGCATTTTCGCTTTGTTGGCAACCTTGATATCTTTCCCGTGCCGTTGCGCGAGAAGATGGAGCGGCTTGACAGGGAAACCGCGGACAGACCGTTTCTTTTGAACATTGCCGTCAACTACGGTGGACGCGAGGAGATTGTGCACGCGTGCAACGAGCTGATTCGAATGGGCAAGACGGAGATTACCGAGGCGGACATCAACGCGCATATCTACACGCGCGGCTGTCCCGATCCCGACCTTGTTGTGCGTACGGGGGGAGACCTGCGTATTTCCAACTTTATGCTTTGGCAGTCGGCTTACACCGAGTATATATTTACCGACGTTCTGTGGCCTGATTTTAAGTACGCGGACGTGGACGAGGCAGTCGCTGTCTTTTATTCCAGAAAACGCCGTTACGGTGGCGTTTGACCTTGGCTGATTGGAGGATTTTCTCATGAAACAACGTATTATTACCGCGCTGATCGCAACCTGCGTGCTCATTCCCGTGCTGATCTGGTCGGATACCTTTTTGCTGCCGCTGGGAATTGCGGCGTGCTCGGTGCTCGCGGTCTTTGAAATGGCGCGTTGCATCGGCATGCATAAGGCGTATGCGTTTACGCTACCGCTGTATCCGATTGCGGCGGGCGCGCCCTTTTTGGTGCGCTACGCGGGCGAGCCGAACACCGACGCGACCGAGCACCTGCTGCTCAAGTGCATGATGGCGCTGGCGTTGGGAGTGCTTTTGTATTTCTTCGCGCTGATGACCTTTTCGCACGGAAAGTACAAGGTTGCGGACGTGTGCATTCTGTTTGCCACGGTGTTCTACATTTTGCTGGGCTTTAACGGCATCCTTGTGATGCGCGTGCACCGCTATGCGGGGCATTTGTCCTATCTGACCATCTTCCTTGGCGCTTGGATCACGGATATTTTTGCGTATTTCTGCGGTGTTCTGTTCGGACGCGGCGGCAAGCACAAGCTGATCCCCGACGTCAGCCCCAAAAAGACGGTGGAGGGGAGCGTTGGCGGTATGACGTTCTGTGTTCTGATCATGGTGGGCTACGGACTGATCTGTAACCATTTTCTGAAGCAGGATGCGTCGCTTCTGCTCTTTGCCTTTGGCGGATTGATCGCGTCGATCGTGTCGCAGGTCGGTGATCTTGTGATGTCTGTGATCAAGCGTACATACGGGATCAAGGATTACGGAAAGATCTTTCCGGGACACGGCGGCATGATCGACCGCTTCGATTCGATCATTGCGGTTTCGGTTTCCCTGATGGTCTTTACCTCCTTCTTTGATTTCTTTGCGAAGGGGTGAGGGTATGCTGACCAATTCTGTTTATCCGTCTGTGACCGTCCTCGGATCGACCGGATCCGTGGGGGAGCAGGCGCTTGACGTTGCGCGTCGCAACGGGATCCGCGTCAACGCGATCTCTGCCAATCGCAGCGTCTCTCGCGTAGAGGCGCAAGCAAGAAGCTTGCGTGTGCGCGCGTGCGCGATGGCCGATCGCGAGGCGGCAAAGGATCTGGCGGTGCGTCTTGCCGATACCGACATCAAGGTATATGCGGGCATGGACGGCATTTGCGAGATGATCGCGCAGCCTTACGATGAAAACGAGGCGGTGGTCAATTCGATCATCGGAGAGGCGGGACTTCGCCCAACCATTGCCGTGCTGCAGGCAGGGAAGAAGCTGGCGCTGGCCAATAAGGAGTCTCTTGTGTGCGCGGGTGACTTTGTGATGAAGCTTGCCGCGGCTAAAAAAGCGGAGATTTTGCCCGTTGACAGTGAGCATAGCGCGATCTTTCAAGCCTTGCGAGCGGGATGTGGGCGCGAGATCAAGCGCATTCTGCTGACGGCCTCGGGAGGCCCGTTTTACGGAATGAAGCGCGAGGAGCTGGCGGATATCACGCCCGAGCGCGCGCTGGCGCATCCAACGTGGAGCATGGGCGCGAAGATTACCATTGACAGCGCAACTTTAATGAACAAGGGCTTTGAGGTGATCGAGGCGGTGCACCTGTTTGGTGTTGCCCCCGAGCAGATCGAGGTTCTGGTGCATCGCGAGAGCATAATGCACTCCGCGATCGAATACATTGATAACAGCGTGATCGCGCAGATGTCGGTGCCCGATATGCGCTTGTGTGTGCAGTACGCACTGACGCATCCCGTGCGTACCGAGGCGGTGATCCCACCTCTGGATTTGACCATGGTGGGGAAAATGACCTTTGCGCGCCCCGACACCGAGACCTTTACGCTTTTGCGTCTGGCGTTGGACGCCATTCGCACGGGCGGCGCGGTTCCCGCGGTGCTCAATGCGGCAAACGAGGTAGCGGTTGGCGCGTTCCTTGATAAAAAGCTGGATTTTGTCGGCATTTTTGATCTTGTGGAAAAGACGGTCAATGCGTTGCCCGATGCGGCGCGCATTTGCTCGCTTGAAGACATTTATGCTTTTGACGGCGCGGCAAGATCGCTTGCCAATGAATTTTTAGCGAAGCGGTAATTATAGCCGTCGGCTATTACGGAGGAAATAAATTTGACCATTCTCTATATCCTTTTGGCGCTCCTGATCTTCGGGCTTTTGATCTTTATCCATGAATTGGGGCATTTTATCGTAGCCCGCCTGTGCGGTGTCAAGGTTTTGGAATTTGCAATCGGTATGGGTCCCAAGCTTGTGTCGTGGAAGGGCAAAAAGTCGGGAACCGTGTACGCCTTGCGCGCGTTTCCCATTGGCGGATTTGTCAATATGCTGGGAGAAAACGGCATGGAGGCGGTGCAGGGGGATAACGGTGAGGAGAGCCTGAAAAAGGAAAAGCCCGAAACGCTGATCAACGAGGCTGATGAGGCCGTGGAAATGGATCCCGAGCTTGCCAAGCAGGCCTATTGCAACCAGAGCGTTTGGAAGCGACTGCTGATCTCCTTAGCAGGCCCCTTTATGAATATTCTGCTGGGCTTTTTCCTGATGCTGGTGCTGGTGCTCATCGGTGGGCACAACGCCGCGCTGACAACGCACGTGGGCGCGTTTCACGTTGTGTATACGGGCGAGGAGACCATGCAGGGGCTGGAAAAGGGCGATTATCTGTATCTGATCGAGGGCGAGCACGTTTCTTACGAGCGCCTTCGGGAGCAGATCGAAAAATCCAACGGCGCGCCCTTTAAAATTGTGGTACAGCGCTTGAACAAGGAGCAGACCGAAAGTCAGCTGATCGAATTGGAGGTCACGCTGACCGAGGAGGATCTCGAGCGCTTCTGGGGGTCTGCAAGCGAAGCGAGCGGACTGAAGATCGGAGACAAGATCCTCAAGGTCAATTCCGTTCCCGTCAGCACCTATTATCATTTGCAGCAGGAGATCATGTTCCAGGGCTACCGCCCCGTGGATCTGACGGTTTTGCGCGACGGGGAGAAGGTAGAGCTGCACAACGTGCGCTTCCCGAACGACAACGCCGGCGGAACGGTGATCGGGAACCCTGATTTCCGCGTTTACGGGGAAGAACATTACCATATCGGCACGGTGCTCAAGCACACGTGGAGCCGTTCGGTGGCAACGGTAAAATCGGTGTACGATTCCATTCTGGGGCTGTTCTCGCGTCGCTTTGGCTTTGAAGCGATCTCGGGACCGATCGGCATCACCACACAGATGAAGGATGTGGTGCAGATTGGATTTGTGGGCGTTTTGTCCTTCATAACGCTCATTTCCATCAACCTCGGTGTTATGAATCTGTTGCCGCTGCCGGCACTTGACGGTGGGCATATCTTTATTTATTTGATCGAGGCGGTACGGCGCAAGCCGCTGAAAAAGGAGATCGAGGCAGTGATCAATTTCGTGGGTCTGATCCTGATTTTGTCACTGGCGGTGATCGTGGCGATAAAGGACGTGATTACACTACTATGAAATACAACGACATTCGAAGAAAAACGAAAGAGGTCAAGGTTGGGAATCTTTTGCTGGGCGGAAGCGCGCCCATTGCGATCCAATCCATGACCAATACCGATACGCTGGATGCTGTGGCAACGGTGGATCAGATCCGCCGACTTGAGACGGCGGGGTGCGACATCGTGCGTATCTCTGTGCCCACGGAGGAGGCGGCGTATACCGTTTGGAGGATCAAGGAGGCGGGTATCAAGCTCCCGATCGTGGCGGATATTCATTTTGACTACCGTATTGCGCTTCGGTGTGCCGAATTGGGCTTTGACAAGATCCGCATCAACCCCGGAAACATTGGGGATGACGACCGCGTGAAGGCCGTTTGTGACGCTTGCCGCGAGCGGGGGATCCCGATCCGCGTGGGCGTGAATAGCGGGTCGCTTGAAAAGCAGATCCTTGCCAAATACGGTGCTCCCACACCCGAGGCACTCTGCGAAAGCGCGCTTTATCATATCTCGTTGCTTGAGCGGTTCGGCTTTTACGATACCCTGATCTCAATCAAGGCGTCGACCGTTGCGGACATGATCGCGGCGAACCGTCTGCTGGCTTCTAAATGCGAGTATCCCTTGCATCTGGGCGTGACCGAGGCAGGCGGCGGCAATCGGGGACTTATCAAGAGCTCGGTCGGTATCGGCTCGCTCCTTTGCGACGGTATTGGAGACACGATCCGTGTGTCCCTGACCGATGACCCCGTGGAGGAGATCGACGCGGCAAAGCAGATCCTGCGTGCCGTGGGCATCGACGGCCAGCGCGGACTTGATATCGTCAGCTGTCCCACCTGCGCGCGTACCAAGATCGACCTGATCCCGCTGGTCAAGAAATTCGAGGCGGCGGTCAAGGAGGCGGGACTTGAGGACGTACCCGTGAAGGTGGCGCTGATGGGATGTATCGTCAACGGGCCCGGAGAGGCGCGCGAGGCGGACGTCGGAATTGCAGGCGGCCGCGGAGAAGCGGTGCTGTTCCGTCATGGCGAAACCGTGGAAAAGATCCCCGAAGGGGAGATCATTGAAAGACTTTTGCGGGAGATCCGCACGTTAAAGGATAAAAAATGAGTAAGAACTTACTGGAAATCTTTAACCGATACGAGCCCGATGGGAAAACCGCCGAGATCCTTCTCTCGGCGGATCCCGAGGGGATCTCCTTGCGTGCGGATAAGGAGCAACGCATGATCGAGGTCACGGCGCCATTTCCGCGCGTTGTGCCAAAGAGTGTTCTTTACCGCATTGAGGAAGAGATCCGCGTGGCGTATGAATTGAATATGGTTCGCATCCGTCCGCGCTATCACGCGGCGCTTTTTGACGTGGGACAGATTCCCGATCTGTTGCGGGAGACCAACCGTCGCGGGCTTGTGGCAAACGGATTTTTCAATCACTGTGAGTATCAGCTCGATGGCGGGGAATTGACCGTGGAGATCCCGTTTACCGAGGGGGGCGTCGGTCTGCTTTACGACGCCAAAACGCCTACGGTGATGGAGCAGATCGTAAAGGAGGAGTTTGGAGTTGCTCTGCACGTCACGGTGAAGCGCATGAAGAACTTTGATCCCGCCGACGACCGCCATGCCCTTGATGAGCGCCTGGCACAGCTCGGGCGTGACGCGGCGCGGGCCGAGGAGCAGTACATCGCGATGCAAAAGGCGCAGGCGGCGGGAGAATGGACAAGCGCGGCTCCTGCGGAGGAGGAAAAGGAGATGCTGCCACGCGCGGCATCCATCTACGACGTAGAGCTTTTCCCCGATATCAGCGAGGGGAAATGCCGCATTGGCTTTGTGACCTACGATCTTTCCTCGCCCGAATACGTGATGGGCGAGCCCTTTGAGATCCGTCCCGTGACCATCGCGTCCATAGACAAGCCCGTGCGCAACCTTGTGATCGTGGGCGAGATCTTCGGGTACAAGGAGGAGGAAGGTCGCGGCGGCGGTAAGTTTGACGTGGCCTTCGATATCTTCGACGGAAACGCCTCAATCGAGCATCGAACCTTTGGCATGGAGCCCGAGGAGCTGAGCGCCTTGAAGGCTGTGATCAAGGACGGAACGGTTGTTGCGATGCGCGGATACGTCAAAAAGGTGACGCGAAAGGGCAAGCAGGACACCGATTTTACATTCTATTACACCGACATTGCGAAAATTTCCAAGATCCAGCGCAAGGATCGCGCAGAGAAAAAGCGCGTGGAGCTGCATTTGCACACCTCGCTTTCCACCATGGATGCCCTGATCCCGCCCGACGTGGCCGTGAAAACGGCATACAAGTGGGGAATGCCTGCCGTGGCGATCACCGACCACGGAAACGTGCAGGCCTATCCCGAGGCGATGCTGGCGTGGGATAAGATCGGCGCGGATCAACCGTTTAAGGTGATCTACGGAATTGAATCCTATTTTGTAAACAACACCGCGAGCGCGATCTCGGGTACGTACGATCCGAGCTTTGACGCGGAGTGCGTGGTGTTTGATATTGAGACCACGGGTCTGCATTTCCAGACCTGCCGCATTACCGAGATCGGTGCCGTGAAGATCAAAAACGGTGAGGTGGTCGATCGCTTCAACACCTTTGTCGATCCCGAGTGCCCGATCCCCGAGAACATCGTGGAGTTGACGGGCATCACCGATGAAATGGTGGCGGGAGCGCCCAAGTACCCCGAGGCGTTGCGTGCATTCTTTGATTTTATCGGAAATTGCGAGGACAGAAAGCCCTTGCCGCTCTTGATCGCGCACAACGCAAAATTTGATGTTGGATTTATCCGTCACTATGCCAAGGAGGCGGGGCTTCCGTTCGGAAACCCGTATCTTGACACCGTGGCGCTTTCCAAGCACGTCAATCCCGAGCTGAAAAACCATAAGCTGGATACGATCGCAAAGGCGTACGAGCTGGGCGAATTTAACCATCACCGCGCGTGCGACGACGCGGAAATGCTGGCGAACATCTATTTCCATATGATCGAGCTGATGCGTAAGATGGATCTTTCCGATCTGTCGGCATTGCACCGCGAAATGGTAGAAAAGGCGGACCCGTTAAAGGTCAAGCGCCCCTATCACCAGATTCTTTTGGTTAAAAACCAGATGGGACTTAAGAATCTTTACAAGCTCATTTCCATGAGCTATCTGGAGTATTACAAGCGGAATCCCCGTATTCCCAAGACGGTCCTGGAGCAGCATCGCGAGGGCTTGATCGTGGGCTCTGCCTGCGAATCGGGCGAATTGTTTACGGCGATCCTTGAAAACCGCCCCGAAAGCGAGATCGAGGAGATCGTGAACTTTTACGATTACCTGGAGATTCAGCCGATCTGTAACAACCGATTCCTTTTAGACGAGGGAAAGGTGGGAAGCGAGGAGGAGCTGCGCGAGCTGAACCGTCGCATCGTGGCACTGGGCGAGCGCTACAATAAGCCCGTGTGCGCGACCTGTGACGCGCATTTTCTGGACCGTGAGGACGAGCTTTACCGCCAGATACTCAAGGCAGGGCAGAAGTTTGACGACTTTGACCGCGAGGTAGGACTGTATTTCCGCACCACCGAGGAGATGCTGGAGGAGTTCTCTTATCTTGGAGAAGAAAAGGCGTACGAGGTGGTTGTGACCAACACCAATCTCATAGCGGACATGATCGAAAACGTGCGTCCGATCCCGAAGGGAAGCTACACGCCCGAAATGGAGGGAGCGGAGCAGGAGCTTCAGGATATGTGCTGGGAGCGTGCCAAGAGCATGTATGGCGATCCCTTGCCCGAGCTTGTAACGGCGCGCCTTGAAAAAGAGCTAACGTCTATTATCAAAAACGGCTTTGCGGTGCTGTACCTCATTGCCCAGCGTCTGGTGCATTATAGCGAGGAGCAGGGGTATCTGGTTGGCTCGCGAGGCTCGGTCGGATCTTCCTTCGTTGCGACCATGGCGGGTATTTCCGAGGTCAATCCGCTCCCGCCGCACTATTATTGCCCCAACCCCGCCTGCAAGCACAATGAATTCTTTACGGACGGCTCGGTCGGCTCGGGCTTTGACCTGCCCGACAAGAACTGCCCCAAGTGTGGTACGAAATACAAGGCGGACGGACACGATATCATGTTCGAGACCTTCTTGGGATTTTACGGCGATAAGTCCCCCGATATCGACCTGAACTTCTCGGGAGACGTGCAGGGACGCGTCCACAAATACACCGAGGAGCTCTTTGGTGAAGGGCACGTATTCCGCGCGGGAACCTTGACCACGCTTGCCGACAAGACGGCATACGGCTACGTTGCCAAATACGTGGAGCAAAAGGGTATCAGTCTCTCCCGCGCCGAAATGAATCGCCTCTCGCTTTGCTGCATGGGTGTCAAAAAGAGTACGGGTCAGCACCCGGGCGGCATCATCGTTGTGCCGCAGAAGTATGACGTGTACGACTTTACACCGATCCAGCGACCCGCGGAGGACCCCAAGGCAGAAACCATTACCACGCACTTTGCGTTCTCGTATTTGCACGATACGATCTTAAAGCTTGACGAGCTCGGACACGATGTGCCGACCAAATATAAGTGGCTTGAGACCTTTACAAACACCTCGGTCTTGGACGTGGCAATGAACGACCGCTCGGTGTACGAGCTCTTTGAATCCACAGCCCCCCTGGGGATCAAGCCTGAGGACATTGAGGGCTGTACGATCGGTACGTACGGGCTTCCCGAATTGGGTACTCCCTTTATTCAGCAGGTTTTGCTTGACGCAAAGCCGCGCAACTTTGCGGACCTTTTGCAGATCTCGGGACTGACGCACGGTACGAACGTGTGGCTCGGAAACGCGCAGGATCTGATCAAGGAGGGAATTTGTGACATTTCACGCGTCATCGGTACGCGTGACGGTATCATGCTGGATATGATCCGCTACGGCCTTGAAAACGCGATGGCGTTCAAGATCATGGAGGCGGTTCGTAAGGGTAAGGGACTGACCCCCGAGTGGGAGCAGGCGATGGTCGAGCACGGAGTGCCCGAATGGTACATCCTTTCCTGTAAAAAGATCAAATACCTGTTCCCGAAGGCCCACGCGGCGGCATACGTTATGTCTGCCATTCGCCTTGCGTGGTACAAGGTGCACCAGCCCGTAGCCTTCTACTGTACGATGTTTACGGTAGCGCCCAAGGGCTTTGACGCGCAGATCGTTATGGGCGGTAAGGGACGCGTTGTGGCGTACATGCGCGACGTGCAGAAGCGAGGCAAGGAAGCCTCGCAAAACGAGCAGGCGAGCATCCCGACGTATCAGCTTGTCAATGAGGCAATGGCACGCGGCATCCGCTTTTTGCCCGTGGATCTCCAAAAATCCGACGCATATGCGTTTTTGCCCGAAAACGGCGCGATCCGTATGCCGTTCTCGTCCTTGCCGGGACTGGGTGAAAACGCGGCGAAAAACATCATCAGCGCGCGCGAGGAGGAGCCCTTCTTCTCGGTAGAGGATCTGCAGATCCGCGCCAAGATCAGTAAATCCCTGATCGAGATGCTCCGTGCCAACGGAGTGCTCGACAACGTCAGCGAAACCGACCAGCTTACGATCACGTTTTAAGCGTATAAGGAGGTTTTTATGCGACACCTGAAAACGATCGCGATAGCGGCCATGTTTATGTGTATCGGTCTGATCCTTCCGTTTGCAACGGGACAGATCAAGGTGATCGGCAGTATGCTTCTTCCCATGCACCTACCCGTTATGCTCTGCGGTCTCATCTGCGGTTGGCAATATGGGTTGGCGGTTGGCATGGTCCTGCCGCTCCTGCGCTCTCTTTTGTTTGGCATGCCGCTCTTGTATCCCTCTGCCGTAGCTATGGCGTTTGAGTTGGGCACGTACGGGCTTGTGATAGGACTGCTTTATCTACTGCTCAAAAAGCGGGGTATTGTGTCGATTTACGCGTCTCTCGTGTCCGCAATGGTGGCGGGGCGCGTGGTGTGGGGGATCGCAGAGGCTATTCTCCTTGGAGGCGTGGGGGAGCAATTCCTTTTTTCGGCCTTCTTGGCGGCGGCCTTTCTCAACGCGATCCCGGGCATCGTTCTTCAGCTTGTGCTGGTTCCCGCGATCACCGTGGTGATCGAAAAAACGGCGGGCGAGATCCGCTCATAAAACAAAAAAACGCAAATCGGAAAACCGATTTGCGTTTTTTATTCGTCAGCGTCGGCCGCAGCCTTGTGCTTTTTGCCAACGCTTTTGTGATATTCCATGATAGAGCCGCGCACGATGGTGTTGCTTCCAAAGCGGCGGCGGATGCCATCCACAATTTTGTCAAGCTCCTGCTCGCGTGCCTTCCTTTCGTCGGGAAACATGGAGAGCTGCTCCGCATCCTCACGCGTCAGGTGTGTCAGGCTCAGCCCCAAAAGACGCAAGGGTGTGCGCCGATCCCAAAGCTCCGAAAAAAGCTTCTTGGCAATGGTGTAGACCTCGGAGGTGATGTCCGTGGGGGTGTCCAGCTTTTTTTGGTGGGAGCGGTCACGGAAATCGTTTCCGCGAATGGTCACAGAGACGCACATGGCGCGGCATTTGTCGCGTCGCATGCGCGAGGTGACGCTGTCCGCAAGCGCTAAAAGGACACGGTGTGCTTCCTCTGAGGTGACGACATCCTCGGCAAGCGTGGTGGAATTACTGTATCCCTTGGCTTCCTCCGCGACGGCAAGCACGGGAGCGTCGTCAATACCGTTTGCAAAACGGAACAGATGCTCGCCCGGCTTGCTTCCAAACATAGAACGGAGCTGATCGGGGCTTGTATGTGCCAATTGCCCGATCGTGCGGATGCCGACGCCAAGTAGGCGATCGGAGGTGGATTTACCGACGGTAAAGAGGTCGCGCACAGAGAGTGGCCACATCTTTTCCTCGATCTCGTGGGTATAGAGCGTGTGGATCTTGTCGGGCTTTTCAAAATCACTTGCCATTTTGGCAAGGAGCTTGTTCGAGCCGATCCCGACGTTAACGGTAAAGCCCAGCGTGTCGCGAATCTCGTCCTTGATGGTTTTTGCGATGGTGAGCGGGTCTGGGTAGAGGCGCGAGGTACCGCTCATATCCAGAAAGCACTCGTCAATGGAGACCTGCTCGACCACGGGAGCGTATTTTTCGCAGACCTTGATAAAGGCGCGCGAGGAGCTTTGGTAGAGATGAAAATCGGGCTTGGCAAGATAAAGCTCGGGGCACTTGCGAAGGGCCTGCGCGATCGGCTCGCCCGTTTGCACGCCGTACTTTTTGGCGGGAATGGATTTGGCAAGGATCACGCCGCGCCTCGCCTCGCGATCACCGCCGATCGCAGACGGAATCAGCCGCAGATCCGCCTCACCGTTTTGCACGCGCCTTGTTGCCTCCCAAGACAAAAAGGCACTGTTGACGTCTACGTGAAAGATCAATCGTTCTGCCATAAGTGCCTCCTTGCATTTATTTTTGTGCGGTGTAAGAGATGCGTTCGACGTAGCTTGTGACGATCTCGCGCTCCGAAAAGGGGAGTTTTTCGCGCCCGATCAGCTGATATTCCTCGTGGCCCTTGCCGGCAAGCAGAAGAATGTCACCGCTTTTTGTGATCGAAAGCGCGTATTCGATCGCCTCGCGGCGGTTCGGAATGGAGCAATACGGGGTGCTCCGAGGGAGGATCGCGCTTGCGATCTCCCGCATGATCTGCTCGGGCTTCTCGCATCCGGGATTGTCCGATGTCAGGATGCAGAGATCGGAAAGCTCTGCCGCCACTTTGCCAAGGTCACGGCGGCGCATTTGTGAGCGTTCACCGACCGAGCCAAAAAGCGTGATCATACGCGTGGGTGCATATTCGCGAAGCGAGGTGAGGATCTGCCGTAGGCTCTCGCCGTTGTGCGCGTAGTCAATTACGACCGCGGCACCGTTCGGGAGAGAGAGCCATTCGGATCTACCTCTGACGGCGCAATCGGAGAGGGAAGCCATAACGCGCGCAGGGGCAAGGCCGAAGACCTCGGTGGCGGTCGCGGCGGTCAGCAGCGCGTTGGAGACGTTGCATCTGCCCACAAGCGCAAGCTTGCATGGCGTCGATCTTCCGTGCGCGGTATACGTAAACGCAATGCCCGCCGACGAGAGCGTGCGGTAGGGAGCGATATCGGTCGCGGCGCAGTCTGCCGCCCTCACGGAGGAGCAACAGATCTGCCTTGGAATGCTGCAGCCCGCTTGCATATCGGGTGTATGCGGGTCGTCCGCGTTCCAGATGACGTTTCGGGCGTCAAAATCGGTAAACAGACGCTTTTTGCACGCTTTGTAGTCCTCGAAGCTTGCGTGCTCGTTTGTGCCAACGTGGTCGGGCGCGAGGTTGGTGAACAGAACTGTTTCAAAATGCGTTCCGTCAGCGCGTGCCTGCATGAGGGCTTGCGAGGAGACCTCGACCACGACCGCCTTCATGCCCGCCTTTTTCATATCCAAAAGGGCCGACTGAAGCGTGACGGGATCGGGGGTGGTGTTGATCGTTTTTCGATTGATGTTGCCGTATGTAATTCCGTTCGTGCCGATATAACCGCAAGAAATTCCGCTTTGGTTGAGCACGTGCGAAAGCAGCTGCGCGGTGGTGGTTTTTCCCTTGGTGCCGGTGATACCGATGACGTGCATTTGCCGAGAGGGGTGCCCGTAAAAGCGGCAGGCAAGCCGCGAAAGCGTCTGCCGTGTGTCTTTGCATAAGAGAACGGTCGCGTCAGAGGGAAGCGTCAGTGCGCGCTCTGCGACAAAAATGCGGCAACCGCTTTCATAGGCGCGTGTGGCCAGGTCATGGCCGTCAACGCGCGCGCCCTTGATACACACGAATACGCTGTCCGCGCTTGCGTGCGCGGTGTTGTCGGTCAGCGTTGTGACAACAGCATCGGGCAGGAAATCGCGCGGAAAGACCTCTGATAAAAGCTCGCGGGTCGTCATGGAGTCACCTCAAAGTCGGGGCCAAAGTCGATCGGCACTTTCCCACACGCCAAAATCGTGCGGTAGGCCAGTACGTCAAGTGAGTCAATAAAGCGCTCATCGCATAGCCCCTGAGATTTGAGCAGAGAAAGCTCGGTGCAGCCAAGCACCAGCCGCTCGCATCCGCGTGCCGAAAGCGAGTCCGCCACACGCAAAAACGCATCCCGATCCACGGGCTTATTTTGCTTGATCGCGTCGTATATAATGGACGTCACGACCGTCTGCTCCGAGGCCTCGGGCGTGATGCAGGTGATATCCTGCTCGGCGCAAACGCGATGATATGCGCCCGATTGCACTGTGCCGTCCGTTGCTAAAAGCCCAAAGGTGCGCACACCTGCTTTTTTCAGGTGCAATACGGTCTCGCGGATGATGTTTAAGATCGGCACACGGCAGGCAAGCGAAAGCCCGTCGTAAAAATAGTGTGCGGTGTTACAGGGGATGACGATCAGATCCACACCAGCCGCCTCCAGGCGCGCGGCATCCGCAAGCATCACGGGGAGGGGATCCTCGCGGCTTTTTCCAAGGATAAACGCCGTGCGGTCGGGGGTGGATGCGCGGCTGCTGATAAACATATCAATGTGGTCGCCGTCACCACGGGCCGCGGTGTGGCGGTTGAGCAGCTTGCAGAAGTAGACGGTGGACATGGGGCCAAGTCCCCCAAGCACACCGAGCAGAATCCTTTGCTCCGTCATGCGTTTTCTCCTTTCCTTTGTGGTGTGGGATCCTCCTCACCAAACCATACGCGGTACATTTCTGCCTTGTCAGCAATCACAAATCGGCTTTCCAACGCCTCATGTTGGTTCCAGACAAGACTTGCGTATTCCTCGGTGCAGGGAATGAGGTATAAAATCACGTCGCGGTTGCTGAGCTGATCGGCAAAGTCGTGAAGTGCACGGATCAAAAGTCGCTCGTCGACCGTGCGTTGAATCACGTGAAATTTCATGCAAAGGGATAGCCGCATGGCAAGAGGGACCTTATCGCAGAACACGTGAGACACCACGCCGTACTGACGGTACATGCGGTGCGCGGTTTCGCTGACCTCAAGAGAGACGCCCAAAAGCACGGGCACGATCTCGCCCGATAGGACGTCGGGGTGGATGTAATCCATTTTGCGGCTCCTTTCTGCAGTATTCATATTTATTATACCATATCAAAGTCGAAAAAGAAAGGCTCGCGCGAAAATACTTGGAGATTTTTTTGCAAATCTCTTGCATTCAGCGGCATTTTTCGATATAATAGAAGCGATCAATCAAGGAATGTGAGAAGAATGAAGAAAGAAAAAATCTATCGCGTATTTTCCCATATGCCCGAGCTTGTCACCGAGCGCCTGACCTTGCGCAAAATGATGGTGATCGACACGGGGGATATGTACGAATACGCCTCGCGGCAGGAGGTTACGAAGTACCTGACCTGGCAACCGCACCCCGACAGAGATTATACACGCGGATATCTGCAATATTTAGGTAACCGCTATAGCGCGGGAATGTTTTACGATTGGGCGATTGTGTACGAGCCCGATTGTAAAATGATCGGTACCTGTGGCTTTACCTCGTTTAACTGCACCAACGATTCCGCCGAGGTCGGCTACGTGCTCAACCCCACCTATTGGGGAAAGGGGATCGCTGCCGAGGCACTGGAAAGGGTGCTGACCTTTGGCTTTGAGGATCTGGGGCTGCACCGCATTGAGGCGCGTTTTATTGAAGAAAACGACCGCTCGCGCCGTGTCATGGAAAAGGTGGGCATGACCTTTGAGGGGGTCGCCCGCGGTGGGATGCTGGTCAAGGGCAATTACGTCAACGTAGGCGTTTGCGCGATTCTTGAGGACGAGTGGAAGGAAAAACACCGTAAGAAGAAAAAGTGAATAGAAGCTTCAAAAACAGTTAAGAATCGGGGTACGGGGTATCCCGATTCGTTTTTTTGGAGGAAAGTATGGCAAGCTACACAAAATCAGGCGTATTTGCGGAAAACATCGTGGGAACACAGACCGAAAAGAACTTACACACCGCGCTCTCGGGGGAATCGCAGGCGTATTTGCGCTATAAGTGGTTTGAAAAGAAGGCGAAGAACGACGGCTACGTGGAGATCTCGGAGCTGTTCCGCGACACGGCCGCAAACGAAATGGAGCACGCGGAGATCTGGTTCAAGTATCTTGGCGGCTGGAGTGGCACCGAGCGGAATTTGGAGGCGGCGGCATCTGGGGAGCAGTTTGAGTGGGAAACGATGTACGCAGAGTTTGAAAAAACGGCTCGTGAGGAAGGCTTTACGGAGATCGCCAATCTCTTTTCTCGCGTGGCGAGCATCGAAAAAATGCACGAGGAGCATTACAGAGCAGCCCTTGGCAAGCTGAAAAGCGGACAGGTGTTCACGTCGGATAGTGAGAGCACCAGATGGATCTGCATCAATTGCGGCTACGTGGTGACAGGAAAGGAGCCCCCCAAGATCTGTCCTACCTGCTCGCACCCGCAGGGGTATTTTAAAATCCAACAGTAAACCCGTTGGCGCGCTTGTATTATGCTAAGTAGCGATAACGAAGGAATATTCGTAAAACAGATATACGATCGTGAAGCAGTAAAAAAAGGCTCCCTTGTGTAAAGGGAGCTGGCACCAAAGGTGACTGAGGGATTGTTTTGGGCGCAAATCTAACTTTTACAATCTCTCCGTCGTGCTCACGCGTGCCACCTCGGCTCTGTCCATCCCCGCTCGTATTTTAAAAGGCACTCGTGGCAATTTGCCACAAGTGCCTTTGCGTTGCTTTTGTCAGTCCTATTCATCGTATGTTTATTTCACTTCGTTATCGGGACTTATCTTAAAGCAGGTGCACCAACGGGCTTTCGCCTCTTGACACAAGGGATTTTTTGTGTTATAATATGCCGAACGGGAGGTGAGAGCATGGCAAAATTAGTGTCGCCCTATCGCTATGTGCACGGGCTGCGCGACGGAATTCCGATCGGCCTTGGATATCTGTCGGTATCCTTTGGGTTCGGCATTTCCGCGGTCGGCAAGGGCTTGCGAATGCTGGAGGCTCTCATCATTTCTATGACCAACCTGACATCTGCCGGGCAGGTGGCGGGTGTGGGCGTGATCGTAGCTTGCGGAACGCTTCTTGAGATGATTCTGACGCAATTGGTCATCAATCTGCGTTATTCGCTCATGGGCATTACGCTGACACAACGGCTTGACGCGCGATGCTCGACGTCACATAGGCTTCTGATGTCCTTTGGCCTGACCGACGAGATCTTTGCCGTGGCGGCATCCAAGCCGTTTCCCGTGGGCCCTTCCTATTTTTATGGGCTCATGACCGTGCCATACGTGGGCTGGGCCATGGGCACTCTGCTCGGTGCCGTGGCGGGGAATCTCTTGCCCGAGAGTGTACAGAGCGCAATGGGCATTATGATCTACGCCATGTTCGTGGCAATCGTTCTGCCGCCGATGAAGCGACACCGTGAGATCCTTTTAACGGTTCTGATCGCGGCAGCGTTCAGCTGCGCGTTGTGGTATATTCCGGGGCTGAACCGCATTTCAAGCGGCTTTGCGATCATCATCAGCGCCTTGGGGGCTTCCTTGATCATGGCGCTGTTGCGCCCGATCGCGGACACGGGAGAGGAGGCAGACGATGCGTCCTGAAATTTTACTGTACGTGCTGGTCATGGCACTGACGACCTATCTCGTCCGCATGCTGCCAATGACGCTTTTCCGTAAGAAGATCAAGTCGCGCTTTGCCAAAAGCTTCTTTTATTACATCCCGTACGCGGTTCTGGCAGCCATGACGATTCCCGCGATCTTTTATTCCGCGGACGGTTGGCTCGCGGCTCTTGCAGGGCTCTTGGTGGCGGTGATCCTCGCGCTTTTGAATCAATCGCTCATCGTCGTATCCCTCGCCGCGTGTCTTTGCACCTTTTTGATAGGTCTGCTTTGATAAAAAAATAAATAGGCTTGTTCTAAAACAACACGACCTCCCATATATTGTAACAACGCGATATATGGGAGGTTTTGTGATGCCTGAACATTCGATTTACAAGGACATAGCAGAGCGGACGGGGGGCGACATTTACGTAGGTGTCGTAGGCCCCGTGAGAAGCGGAAAGTCTACCTTTATTAAGAGATTTATGGAAGCGGTGGTGCTTCCCAACATGGGAGAGGGATATTCCCGCGAGCGTGCACGCGACGAGCTACCGCAGTCGGCAGCGGGCAAGACCGTGATGACGACCGAGCCAAAGTTTATTCCCGAGGAAGCGATCCCCGTGATTCTTGACAACAACGCGCAAATGCGCGTGAGAATGATCGACTGCGTGGGGTATCTGATCCCCGAGGCGATGGGCGCGATCGAAAACGGCCACGCACGCATGGTGCGCACGCCCTGGCGAGAGGAGCCGATGCCCTTTGTAGAGGCGGCAGAGATGGGCACGCATAAGGTCATTACAGAGCATTCGACCATTGGGATGCTGGTGACCACCGACGGCTCGATCGGGGAGATCCCGCGCGACGCATATGTGGAAGCGGAGGAGCGGATCGTACGGGAACTTAAGGAGATCGGCAAGCCCTTTGCTGTTATTCTCAATTCCGCGCGTCCCGAGGCCGAGGACAGCCGCGCTCTTGCGTATGAATTGGAAGAAAAATACGGTGTTCCCGTGGCACTTGTCAGTTGTCTTGACCTTGATGCCGAGGACATTCGCCACATTTTGGGGCTTGTGCTCGAGGAGTTTCCCGTGACCGAGATCCGCATCAAGCTCCCCGAGTGGGTCAATGCACTGGAGGAAAACCACCGCATCCGTGCCGCTGTGCGCGCATCTATCTGCCATTGTGCAGAATCGGTATACAAGGCGGGGGACGTACACCGCGCCTTTGAGGAGATGGCGGAGAATGAATATATCCGCGACGCGTCTGTGGAGCTGTTGGAGCTTGGAACGGGGCAGGCGACGGTCTCTGTGCGCATGGAGGACGGACTTTACTATAGCGTGATCAGCGAGCTGACGGGCTTTGACGTTGCGGATGAACGTGCCCTGATCGCTCTTTTGCAAGAGCTTGCTGCAATGAAGGAAAAGTATGACAAGGTTGCCGAGGCTCTGGAGCAGGTCAATTCTACGGGATACGGGATCGTGATGCCCGAGGTGGAGGATCTGCACTTAGAGGAGCCGCAGATCGTCAAGCAGTCGGGCGGCTACGGCGTCAAGCTGCGCGCGGGAGCGCAATCGGTGCACATGATCCGCGCCAATATCGAGGCCGAGATCAACCCGATGGTAGGCACCGAGCAGCAGTCCGAGGATCTTGTGCGATACATGCTCAAGGAGTTCGAGGAGGATCCCAAGAGCATCTGGCAGTCCAATATGTTTGGTAAATCTCTCTATGAATTGATCAACGAGGGGCTGCACACCAAGCTCGACCACATGCCCGAGGAATCACGCAAAAAGCTTTCCGAAACGCTGGAGCGCATCATCAACGAGGGTAGCAACGGATTGATCTGTATCCTTTTGTAAAACAGAGAGAGAGGGGGATCTTCAAGATCCCCCTCTCTTTGTGCCTTGCTCAATGGTGCAAGGGCGCGAGATGCTTTTTGTCTTTATTCAAATGGTAAAGCACGGCACCTGCGATCAGGAGACAGACGCAGTAGGAGGTGTCAAGAATGGGCGCGTACTCATGGAAGTAGGGCTCTTCCGCAAAGAGCGTGGACATGAGATTGAGCACGTTCATGGCAAGATGCGCCGTGACCGTGATCCAGATGTTCTGCGTTTTTGCGTAAAGCGTGATCGAGAAAAAGCCGAAGCAGGTGGTCAGTGCCGTTTGCCACAAAATCTCCTCCAGGAGACTCGGGTCGAATAGGATATAACAAAGGTGCGAAAGTCCGAAGCCCAGCACGAGGACCGCGAGCGCGGAGAGCGTGTAGGAGTCGTTTTTCTCAAAGAGCATCTGCCCGATGTAATGGAAGAAGAGCTCCTCCCAAAGAATGGTGGTCAGCATACTGGTGATACCCAGCAGAAGCGTGCCGATGGCGGGGGTGATGTTAGGGTGTCCCGTGTTGACCAGCGCGCTGAACACCAGCGGCAGGAGCACAAAGGCGAGATAAGGCGTAAAAAAGCGCCCGTGGACGAGAATTTTTGCGTTTTTCATGCGCCACATGATGGCAAGCATGATAAGGATCGGGGGAAGCTTGCACAAAATCGCAAAGACCTGATTGGTGCCAAGATAGGCGTCCAGCACGTGCCCCAAAAGGTTTAGCAGCGTGCAGCTTGTAATGCCGCCGAGGTAAATAGAGGTAGATTCCCAAAAGGAAAAGGTCATTGGCGTGTTTCCTTTCATAGCGTTTCTATTATTTTACCATATTTTACCCGTTTTGTCAACAAAGAGTGCTCAATGTTACAAATGTATCTTTTTTGTGTTTTTTTGAAACGGGATTGACGAAACTGCTTTTTTGCGGTATAATAGATAGGAATTTGAGAGGGGAGGGGCATTATGGCACATCCGTTTTTGCATTTGCGCACGGTTATGAAGCATCGGCACAAGGTCATGGCACACTGTCGCCGCGCAGGCATTGGCTGGCAAGGGCTGTGGCACGATCTTTCCAAGCTTTCCCCCACAGAATTTATCCCCGGCGCGCGCTATTATCAGGGAACGCGCAGTCCCAACGAGCGTGAGCGCGAGCTGTTCGGATATTCGCCCGCGTGGCTTCATCACAAGGGGAGAAACAAGCATCATTTTGAGTATTGGAACGATCTCAATCCCGCAACAAAGCTGTACGAGCCTGTGCGGATGCCGATGCGCTACGTTAAGGAAATGTTTTGCGACCGCGTGGCGGCAAGCAAGATCTATCAGGGAAAGAATTATACCGACGGGCATCCGCTGGCCTATTTTCAGCGCGGAAACGCACGCCGCAAGATGCATGCCGACACGGCGGATCTTTTGGAGGAGTGGCTTGTGATGCTTGCCAAGCGTGGGGAGACCGTGACCTTTGCCCACATCAAAAGCATTCCGAATGATTCGGAGTATGGAGGAACAACAAAGCAATGACGTATATCATGCAATTGCACGAGGAGCCGTTCCGCAAGGTGCAGGACGGCACAAAAACGATCGAACTGCGATTGAACGACGAAAAGCGGCGGCGCATTCGTATAGGGGATTGCATCACCTTTCTCTCACGTGCCGACGCGTCCGAATCCTTGACGGCGCGGGTGGTGGCGCTACATCCGTTTGAAAGCTTTGACGCGCTGTACGCGTCTTTGCCGCTTGACAAATGCGGCTATAACGCAGAGACTGTGGCGAACGCTTCACCGCGCGACATGGACGTATACTATACGGCCGAGGAGCAAGCACGCTACGGTGCGGTCGGTATTGAAATTGAAGTCATCGGATAGCGAAAACGTAAAAAAAGACGCCAATGGCGTCTTTTTTTACGTCTTTTTTTCGATCCGCTCGTTGCAACGGGGGCAGGTAACGATGATCTCGCCTTTGCCGCGCGGAACGCGCAAAACCGCCTTACATTTGGGGCATTTGAAATACACGTGTGTCTTTTTGTCGCGCTTTTTGTTCTTGTGGAGCTTCCATGCATTTTTAGGCTTGTTTTTGATGGCGAGATAGCGTTCTAACTCACGCCGCCGCTTGAAAATATTTTTGGAAAAGGTACGGCAGAGGGAAAGGATCACCAAAATGACGCTTGCAATGGAAAAGAGCCAGAAGAAGCGGACGGGGATGCCGCTCAAAACGGAGAACAGCAGCGCGCAAATGAGCAGAACGAAGCTCAACTCGTCATTTCCATAGCGCCCGTACATCATACGGGAAATTTTGTAGCCGATTTTTCGAAACCAATTTTTCATACGTTACCTCAATTTACTTGGCGTTGCTTACAGTATAGCACACATTTTTTAACCCAACACGAACTTTTTGCAAAAAATGCAAAAATGAGCGAGACACAGCTGTGCCTCGCTCGTTTTGATCAGTTTCTCAGCTCCAAGCCCATCTTGAATTTCAGATCATTCAAAATCTTCTTGGTAGCCTTGTCCGCTTCCTCAACGGTCAGCGTGCGGTCGGGCGCGCGGAGAGTGACACGCAGAGAGACCGACTTTTTACCCTCACCGACCTGGGGGCCGCGGTAAATATCGAAGAGTGCGACGCTTTCAACGAGCTTGCCGCCCGCCTTTTCCATCACGCCCTCGATCGCGCCCACCTCCATGTCCTCGTCGCAAACGAAGGAGAAGTCACGGGTGGTT
>JAZRFD010000123.1:0-11281 GCA_045661185.1 Eubacteriales bacterium
AGCCGCCTTTTGGATTCTTTCCTGATATTCATAGTCGGGGATACAAACTCTTTTCATTTTCCCTATCTCCTTTTGTTTTTTCGGGCGACTCTGCGCCCTATTATCTTCATTTTATCAAATACTGTATGTTTTTTCAATGAAAAATTGATAAAAAAAATTGAAAAATCCATAAAAGCCGTACGGCACGTAATAAATACCCCGTAACGGGGGGGCGTTATGCAAAAGGGACGCACACCGTGCGTCCCTTTATCAAACACGGGGGGCTTTTTTAAAGAGCCCCTCGTACCTTGTTTCATCTAAAAGTTTACATCAAGTATTTCCGCGAGATCCAAACGGCAAAGCCGTTTGCCCTACGGGCTTCGACAGCGCCCCGCCGGACACCGACAGGTGTCATCCTGAGCAAGCGGAGGTGAAAATGTCACGTTTTAGATGAAACAAGGTACTCGTATTGCGTTTTCTTACAGCAAAGACAAAATTTCCTCGTGGATCTCCTCAATGGAGCGATAGGCGTTGACGACGCGGATGTTTTCGCGTTCACCAAGCTCCGCAAAAACACGGTAAAACTGATCACGTACCGCCGTTAGCTTGGCTTCGTTCTCATAGATATCCTGCGTTTCGCGCCCGCGGCTGATGCGCTCCATGCTCTGCTCCGGCGTCAGATCCAAAAAGATGCAAATATCGGGACGGCGGATCTCAGGGCAGTTCAGATTCATGTCGCGTACCCACGCGGGGTCGGTGTCGCTTCCCTGATATGCCATGGACGAATAATAGTAGCGGTCGCTGATCACGTCCACACCGTCGGCCAGCATTTTTTCGATCCCGTTGACGGGGTTGACATTGTGAAAAATGCGATCTAAAACAAACATTGCCGCCATTTCGCAGGTCGTGCGACGCGAGACGCCCGCAAGAGCATCGCGCAACAGTCCGCCCGTGACCGATTCGGTCGGCTCCGACGTGCGATACACGCGTCTGCCCGCAGCGCGCAGATGCTTTTCCAAAAGCTCGATCTGCGTGGTCTTTCCCGCGCCGTCAAGCCCCTCAAAAACGATAAACCGTCCTCTGTTATTGATATCTGCCATGCTTTTGCCTTCCTTTTATTCGTTCTTGTCGCGCATTGCGTCAAGCTCTGCGGCAAGCGACGCGATCGCGCGCTCCATGCGCGAGATCTGTTGTGCTACGGGGTCGGGAATGTGGATCTGGTCCAGATCGTCCGCCACACGCACGCCGTCGCGACGTACGACCTTGGCGGGAATGCCCACCGCCGTACTGTTTTCGGGAACGGGATGCAGCACGACCGCGTTTGCCGCGATCTTACTGTTTGAGCCCACCGTCAAGGGGCCCAGCACCTTGGCGCCCGAGCCGACCATTACGTTGTCGCCAAGCGTCGGGTGACGCTTTCCAACGTCCTTACCCGTGCCCCCCAGCGTCACGCCCTGATAAAGCGTGCAGTTGTCACCGATCTCGGTGGTCTCACCGATCACAACGCCGCTTCCGTGGTCGATAAAAAAGTTTTTGCCGATCGTAGCACCCGGGTGGATCTCGATCCCCGTGAAATGCCGCGCGGTCTGGCTGATCGCGCGCGCCGCAAAATAATGCTCTTTTTTGTGCAGCTCGTGCGCCAAGCGATGCGCCATAATGGCATGCACGCCCGAATAAAGCAGCAAAATTTCCGCTGTGTTTCGTGCCGCGGGGTCGCGCTCGCGCACCGCCTGCACGGTTTCTTCAAATTCCTTTTTGGTGGCAACGATCGCGCGCGCGATGCCCTTTTGCGCATCGACCACGCCCTGTGCGATCTTACCAAGCACGCGTTTCTTCATGGACTCCTCCGAATCGGGATATTCTACTCTTATTATACACATCTTTTTGCCTTTTGTAAATAGCTTTCTGCAAATCTTGCCGAAAAAAGTGGGTGCCACACCGTGGCACCCACTTGAAAATCGATTTTCTTATGCGTTGGTGGTATCGTCCTCGACAACCGTTGCATCTGCCGCAACGTCCTCGGCGACGGTCTCCTCAACCACAACCTCCTCGGCTACAGCTTCCTCAACCGCAACCTCCTCAACGGGAGTCGTCTCAACAGCCGTTACGTCTGCTTCAGCCTCACCCGCGAGCAGCTCCATCGGGATCTCTGCCGCCAGCTTCTTAACAAGGCCCTCTGCAACAAGCGCGTCGGTGGTCATGTAAGGCAGCTTGTAGTCAACCTCCTCAACCACTTTCTTCTTCGCAAGTCCCAGCTTCTCCTCGCAAAGCATGGTCACAAGCTCAAGTGCGTGCTTGAACTTACGGTCACCCTTGATCTTCATCAGAACAGGAACACTTGCGTACTTCTTCTTTTCGGACATATCCGTAAAGCCGTACTTGGTGTCGGTCAGCTCTGCGGGATCAAGAGCCATGTAGAGATACAGCGTGCGCGTCTTTGCGTTGAACTTCGCCAGATGCGTGCGTCCGAGGTTGATTGCCTCGTAGTTCCAGCTGATACGGCACTTCACGCCCTTGTAGGACAGGAACGTATTCTTAATGATGTTGTAGTAATCCTGAACACTACCCTGCGACTGTGCCAGCTTGGACTGGTAGCTTCTGCGGTAGCGGTAAACAATGGTGATCTCACCGCGTGCTTCTCTTTCGAGCATATCCGCGTAAACGTCGGGCTGTGCCGCCACGTCGATATAGGTAAGACCTGCGCCAAAGCCGCCAAACGCGTTATCGTCATCATCGTCGTCATCATCCTCTGCAACAAGTGCAATAGCAGCAGCTGCATCGGCAGACTCGTTAAGGTTCTCATCCATTGCGTCTGCAACGGCTTCCTCAACCGCGTCGGCAATGTCGATCTCCTCGGTTTCGGCCTCAACCGTTTCCTCCAGACCCTCGGCAACGTCCTCGGCCATAGCCTCGGTCGCCTCGTCTGCGGCACTCAGATCCTCCTCGCTATCAAGCGTCTCGGCTGCTGCCTCTGCAAGAGTTTCATCCAGAGCGTCCTCAACCTCCGCGGTTGCGTCAACGTCCTCAACAACCTCTTCCTCAGCGGCACCGTCTGCAAGATCCGCAGCCAGACCGTCAATGCTTTCATCCAGGCAAGCGTCAACATCCTCGATCTGATCCTCCAATTCAATGGGAGCATATGCGGGAACGTCACCCTCGGTGTCGATGGTGTATTCGTCAGCCTTCTTGCTTCTTTCGATCTGACGGAGCTTCAGGCCGATCAGGAACATTGCAAGCAGAACGAGCAGAACGAGCAGAATGATCAGCGCGATTCCAACGGGCGTTGCAAAGAAGGGTGCGTTGTAAGCGGGTGCTACCACGAAGGTCACCTCGCTCGTTGCGGAAAAGCCCTCAACAATATAGTACTCACCGTTTTCGCTCAGCTTTACGGTGTACTTATCCTTGGCGAGAGCCATATTGCCCACGCCGTCGTAGAGATACAGGTCAGCAACCGTCAGAGCCTCACAGTTGGGCTCGGAGATCAGCGCTGCGCTGACGGGGATCATCAGCGTGAAGGTCTCGCCCTTTGCGGCACCGCTGATACCAACGGTGTAGCCCTGGTAGACCTTAAATCCGCGAACCGCCTTGCGGTCGAGCTCTGCGGGAACCTCAAAGGAAACCTTTACAAGATCGGAAATACCGTTGCTGCCAAGCACGACGACCTGCGCGTTGTTGGTCTTGTCACCAACGATCACGTAGTTGCGCTTGATGGTCAGCGTTGCGGTCAGCTTGCTGACGTTGAAGCGGTAGTTCTCAAAGCCACCCTCAACAAGTGCGGGCATGGTTGCCTCGACCGTATAGATGCCGGGGCCGCTTACGCCGTTCTTGTAGGTGTTATCCTTGCTGTCATAGTAGGTGTAAGAGATCTTTGCAAGCACGTCTGCGGGAACGTTTTGGCCGGATACGAGGATCTGGTAAAGAACAGGGCGGATGTTGGTGGGGTCGCTCATATCAGCCTCGCCAAGATAGGTCTTGTCGGAAATGCTGACGTTGTAGACCGCCTGCTTGATGGTAACGACCGCGTTGAGCTTTTCTCCCTCGGTATTCAGGATGTAAAGCTCCCCGTTGGGGTTCCACGCCTCAAGGGTGTAGTCCTCCTCGGTATTCCCCGCGTATACGTTTCCGTAGTAGCCAAGCGCATATGCCTCTGCAAGCGTGTATGCGTTGCCGTCCACGATTACCATGACCTTCAGGGGAACGACCGTTCCGTCGGGAGCGGTTGCGGTTGCGGTGATGCCAAGGCATGCCGGAACCTTGCTGCCGTTGTCCTCAACGGTCTCGCCGTAAGTAAAGGAGTATGCGCCGTTGTTGCTCCAGGTGATGTTGTTCAGAACGATCGCCTCAACGTCAACGGTAACGGGCAAAAGCGCCACTCTGTAGTTGCTGATGTTGACGTTCGAGCCGGCTGCTGCCTTCAGCGTCACCTGCGCGTATGCGATGACCTTGCCGCCCGCAACCTCTGCGGTGTTGAAGTTGACCGTACCGACCTGGTCGATCTCAAGCCCTGCCGCAATTGCGTTTGCGTCAAGCGTTACGCCCTCGTAGTTAACGGGAACGTTCTCGTACAGGGGATTTGCGGGATCGTAAACCACGGAAGCGGTTGCTTCTCCCACAAAGGAGACCTCAACGGGATCAATGCGTGCGGGAACGCGAAGCGTTTTATCCTCGGCACCGACCTTGTAGGTCAGAGTGATCTTCTGCTTGCCCGCGTCTGCGGAGTCAAACGCTGCGGACGTAACGTCGTAGGTGGTGCCACCTACGGAGATCTGAACGTTTGTAACGTCGATCTCACTGTTGCCGTCGTAATCCTTGACCCACTCACCCGTAGCGGCATCATAGGTGATCCCTGCCGCGTCCTTAAAAACAGGCGCGGGAGCCTCGGTTCCGTTTGCGGCGGAAACCAAAATACCGCAGAAGCAGCTGAGTGCCAGGAGGATTGCCAATACGGCAAGCATTCTCACGGGCTGATTCTTAACGTGTTGATTTTTCATTGCTCATCAACCTTTCCATAAAAATTTTCGCGGTCTTGCTCTCACGTACGCGAGCGCAATACGCGTGTTTTTATATTCTTTTTTATTATATCATACAGAACTACCAATGTCAACACAATTTTCCGTATTTTTTCACTATTTTTTAAAAATCTTCCCCTTTTTTTCGCGTTTGGAGCGATTTTTTCCAAAAAAAGGGTTCAAAAACGCATAAAGTATTGCATTTACCACCCGAAATCCATTTTTTGGCAGAAATCGAACGTCGCGTCGGACGGGCGCATATGCTGTTAACAGGCTTTCCGCGGAAGGTCCTACTATGAATGACAAAAAGGAGACACCATGGCGCAATTTACCAACCGAGCGCAGCTCTCATATAACGATACGACCGTCAACTCCAACCTTGCCGTTGGAGAGATCCTTGAGATCCTTTCGGTCACCAAAACAGCGATCACGACCGACTACGCGGCAGGCGATGACGTGACCTACGTCGTCAGCGTAATCAACTCCGGCGCGACCGCACTCACGGGGCTGACCGTCACCGACGATCTCGGCGGCTATCCCTTCGGCCCGCAGCCCCTCTACCCTCTGTCCTATAAGGAGGGCTCCGCCCGCTTGTATGTCAACGGTATTCTGCAAGCGGTGCCCACCGTCACGGCAGGCCCCCCGTTGGTGCTTAGCGGCATCACCCTGCCCGCAGGCGGCAACGCGCTCCTCGTTTACGAGGCTGACGTAACCGACTTTGCTCCTCTTGGAACGGACGGGTCGATCGTAAACACGGTCACCGTTACGGGGGCGGGCATCACGGCCCCCGTCGTAGCGAGCGAAACGGTCACTCCCGTGGCCGAGCCCTCGCTCACAATCACAAAGTCGGTTGAGCCCACCACGGTAGCGGAAAACGGCATGCTCACCTACACCTTTGTGATCCGTAACTACGGCAACACGGAGGCCGGCGTCGGCGCCAACGCGACCGTCACCGACACCTTTGATCCCATCCTGAACGATATCACGGTCACGCTCAACGGCCCTCCCTTGACGCAGGGCACGGGCTACACGTACGTGCAGACCGACGGCGAGTTTGCCACCGTTCCCGGTGTGATCACCGTTCCCGCGGCGACCTTCGTTCAGGATCCGACCACGGGTGCGTGGAGCATTACCCCCGGAGAGACCGTCCTGACCGTTAGCGGCACGCTTTAATAAAAAAGGGGGAGAGGGCAACTGCCCTCTCCTTCTTAATTTATTTACATACGTTCTTCTTTTTCTGCGCCACAAGCTCCCAGATCACAACGATCGCAATGCCGACCAAAATCAGCCCCAGCGACCAGAACTGCGAGGGCGAGATACCGCCCACAAGAGATCCGCGATCGTCGTCGCGCAAATATTCCAAGCCGAAGCGGAAAATGCCGTAGCCGATGAAATATATGCTGAGGTTATGCTTGAACTTGAATTTCAGAACAAGGAGCGAGCACACACCAAACAGCACAAAGAGGAAGATGGCCTCGTAAAGCTGCGTGGGATGCACGGGGTAAAGAGGCGCCGGCGACGCGGGGTGAAACTCCACGCCAAAGACGCTGTCGGTGGCTTTTCCGTAGCAGCATCCCGCAAAGAAGCAGCCAACGCGACCAAACGCGTGCGCCACGGTAATGGCACACGGGATCATGGAGACCACCTGCGACAGGCGCATGCTAAGACGCGGACGCATCATAAAGTAAATCGCGAGGAAGAACAGCGCGCCGCCGATGAAGCCGCCGATAAAGGTGATGCCCGAGCCGAATTGGAAGCCCGCGTCGGGGTCACGCGCATAATCGACAACGGATTGCAAAACCGTGACCGTGCTGAAGCCAAACACGATCGCACCGACCGCGTTGGCAGTCCAGAAGATCCAACTCTTGAGCCCCAATGAGAATTTTTTCGCGAGCAACGCCATCACGCCAAAGAAAAGCACCGCACCGACGATACCGCCGATGATCACACCCTTCTCTGCCGCAAAGCCGAGCGCGGGCTCCTCGATATAATCGTAAATGCTCTGAAAGGTTGCCGCGGCCCCAAAGCCGAGCGCGATCGAGGCGATCGCATTATAAAAAATGAAGTCTAAAAAGTTCACGTCGTATTTCAGCTTCTTGCCGTACAGATACAAAACGGCAAACGCCGCCAGAATACCGACACCTATCATCAGACCGTACATGTGTATCCTTCCAAAAAGCGGTTCAGGTAACATAAAATCACTCCTTCCTTCAAACCGTATATTATTATAACATAGTTTCAAAGGTTTTGCAAGGGGGATTTCTTATTTCATGAGGCGCATCACGGTGCCTAAAAATTATGAATAACAAAAAGGAAAAAACCTCAAAAAGAGAAAAAAAGAGTGTTAACCTTTCTCCATGCCCGAACATACGTGTTCCATAACTCCGTGTAGTCCAATCCCTCGCAGACCTCGGCTACCTTGAATACAAAATCTCCCTCGGGAATACAAATTCCTAAATCCAACGGTAAACCACCTGATTTCTATCTCTCATTGTTGTATAATTACCTCGCTTTCTTGTGTTTTTTGTAGCAATTAAATTATACAACAAAGCAAGCGGATGCTCAATACCTTTCGGTAAAGAACATCCGCTTTTTCTTTTCTTGGGTTATCTTAGTGAGACAGTATCTTTTTTATCAGCGCCGTGCGCGCTTGACGATCAGAGCGATGATCAAGATTAAAATCAGAGCCCCGCCACCGGCAATCAGCAACACGTGTGACTCAAGGAACCAAACGGTTTCCTCCTTTTCTTTCTTGCCGCAGGTGTCGCACGTGCCGTCCTCATCGGAGTCGGTGTGCCCCAACGCCGCGATCACACCGTAAGCGTCAAGCTCCGCGATGGGAGAAGCGCCCGCCTCGTCCTCAAAGCCGTCACCGCAGGCGCAGACGTAATAGGCCTCCTTGCCCTCCTTGGTGCAGGTCGGCGCGACCGCGGAAACGAGCGTCAGCGGAAGGATATGCGCGCCGCGTCCTTCTCCGTCAAAAGACTGTGTGTCACTCACCGCTTGGCACTTGGAGCAGGTGTACCAATAGGTGTCGTGCGCGCGGCAATCTGCGGCAGACGCGCGCAAATGCGCCGCATCCTCGACCTTTTCGATATACAGGTGTCCCAAAGAGCGGATCACAACGCTGTCGCGATCAACGATCTCGCTCTGCGCGTCCGCGTCCTCGAACCATTTGCCGCAGGAGCAGGTATAGTACGCGCGGTTGCCGCTAACCTCGCACGCAACGGGCGTTGCGGGCACGTATGTCAGCTCTCGGTGGCGACACGCGTCAAGCCAGACCACCCACTCGTGCCCCAGATGCGTATATCCGTAACGGAAGGAGCCGCGCACGCCCAATTTTCTTGCGATCGCGCCGACGTTGAGCGTAAACCACTCAATAAAGGACGCGCCGTTATTTTCGATATAAAGGTTCACGCGCAGATCGTGTCTTTCAAGATACGTCGCGATGGACTCTACGGTGTAGTAGTCGGTCAGCCTGTTGCCTCCCATGTTGAAGTAGAACGCATCGGTCGCATCACACACCGGGAGCGCGTAGGGGGTGGCGTCAATCGTGTGATCCTCGCTGATAGCCGTGTCGGTCAGATTGAAATACGTGTGGTAGGTGGCGGTCTCCTGATCGTTCCACGTCAGGTCCACGTGATAATAATTGCCGCGGATCTCCACCATGTTCCACGCGTGTCCCTCGGGGATCCCCGTTGAAGGGTTGACGCTCGAGCCAAACACGAGCATAGACTTGATCTGCGCGCGATGCAAGAGCACCTGCAGCGCCTCGGCGTAGCCCTCGCAGACCGCGCGCCCCTCGACCAGCGCCCCATATGCGTTGTGCGCGTTGGGGGCGTCGAGATCATAGGTCACGTGTGACGCAAGGCGGTTGTGCAGGAGCAGCTCGCGGTCATAATCTCTCATATTATGCGTTATGACGTCCAAAAACGCCTCAACCGCGTTATCAAAAGCCACACGCGCGTTTGCCAGTGCCTCGCCCGTCAATTCGTAGCGCGGCTCGATCACCGTCACCGCATCCGCCGTTCCACGCATGGAATAGGAGCTGCCGATCCAAAAATGCTCGGCATGGTCGCGGCGGTAAGCATCGGTAACAATCGCCACGTCCTCGGTGCTGAGTGCTCCGCTCGGGCTTTTGATGGAAATGCTCTCGGCGCATACCTCGACCCCTGCCACCAGCTGATCGTAAGCATAGAGCAGCGCCTCGGCGTTCGGCAAGGTCGCCAAGCCGTCGCGCGCCATTTGGCACACAAAGGCGTCGGGAGAGAGCGGGAGCTCCTCCCCCTCAAGGCCTTCGTTCGATGCAAGACTTGCAATAGGCAGCATTTGCAGCAGCACCGGCAGGACTAAAAGCACGCCAAAAAAGCGTTTGGCTGTTCGTTTCATATCAAGCTCTCCTTTCGAATGAAATCCTCACACCGCCGTTATGCCATTTTTCGTAGATTTTTGCAATAGGGAAATCATAACCACCCGTCAAACGGGTGGTATGCACAAGGGCTAACTATCGGCCAACGGTGGGGGCGCCTTATGAAATACCGCACCTTATAAACAAGGGTATAACCTTTGTTGCCCACCCGCATAGTGGGTAGTTGTCTGTTTCGCGCTTCGCGCGGGGCTGGCTAAACACTTTAATCCAAAGCGTTTTTGATATTGAGAAAATCGTTGGTCAGAATGGTATCAATGCCCATGGCGCGATAGGTGCACGCCTCGTCGGGGTCATCCGACCAGAACACGTTGCAAAGGATGCCGTGCGCGTGTGCCTTATCGACCGACGCCTGATTGAAATAGGGCTTGAACAGCTGCACCTTGTAAGCGTTCAGCGCGATGGCACGGTCAACGATAGACATGGGGTCCTTATTTTCGTCCCAGCCAACGCACACGCCCACCTCGGGAGCATATTCCTTGACACGGCGGATCATATCGTCGTTGGTCGTCATAAAATAAGCGTGCTTTTCGCAGTCGTATTGCCGTAGCAGCGCGACCATCTCCTCCATTTTGTGGTCAGCTCGCTTCGCGTCCCAGATCTTGACGTGGATATTCATAATCACGCGTCCCGCAAATTTTTGCAGAATTTCTTCAAACGTGGGGATCTTCAGCCCCTTGAAGCGCGGATCGTGCCGTCCGCCGAAATCCAGCTGCAAAAGCTCCTCGTAGGTGTGCTCCTCGATCCGCCCGTGACCGTCGCTGACGCGATCCAGCACCTCGTCGTGGCAGCTGACAAGCACGCCGTCCTTGGTGGACCAGATGTCAAACTCGATCTCCTCGGCGCCCATCGCCACCGCCGCGCCAAAGGCGGGCATGGTGTTTTCGGGCGCGACCGTGCTAAAGCCGCGATGCGCGCACAGGCGCGGATAAGGCATCACCGCGTCAAACGGCACGACCGACGCGCCGCCGTTGCGGTAGAGCCACGGGCGTCTACCCTCCTCAATATACGCCGCGTGCGATTTGAGCACGCCGCCAAAGCCTGCGGGCTTGTAGTATTTGTCGCGCGGATCAATCTCGCAGATCCCCATTCCCACGCGGCTTTTCAGGTTCACCAGCTCCTCGCCCCGCGGCGTGATGACCGTGCTGCAGCCGCAGAGCGGGCTATCCTCGCCAAGAGACACCGACGCGCGCACAAGGTATGCGTTGGTCTGGTAGCATAGGAAGCGGTTGATGATGGAGAGTGCCTCGTGCGTATCGGTGCGCTGGAGCGAGCAGCCGATGATGATGTCAAGATTTTCGCGCGCGAGCTGCGGAAAGTTTTCGTAAAAATAAAAATCGTAGCAGGTCAGAAAGCCGATGCGCAAGCCCTCGATCTCCAACACGTCGGGCGCGCGGTACTCGTAGCTATAGGCAACGTCCAGGCCATGTCCTCCCTCTGCCTCTGTTTTGACCTCGCTCGGTGCGGGGTGCGCCTTGTAGTATTTGCCGATGGGATTTCCCTCGCGGTCAAACGCATGCGTGGTGTTGCGGTAGCCCGTGGGGGTTTTGTCCATCGCGTTGACAAACAAAAGCGCGTGGCAACGCCGTG
The DNA here is from genome assembly GCA_045661185.1 of Eubacteriales bacterium. Taxonomy (GTDB): domain Bacteria; phylum Bacillota; class Clostridia; order Oscillospirales; family CAG-272; genus UMGS1865. Next base: position 11,005 of record JAZRFD010000123.1, read on the forward strand.
CGGTCTCGGCGGCACGGGAAAGCAGGATCGGGTTCTGCCGATCCACCGCGCCAAAAAACCGCGCATTGTCCTTGTCGTCTGCGGGAACGTCGCTGTACTCGGGCAGAACGATCAGGTCAAGGCTCTCGTCGCATGCGTCAAGCATCGAGAGGAGCGCCTCAAAATTCTTCTCCATATCCTCATGATGATAGGAATACGGGGGCTGGATCACACAAACCTTCATGGTGTTATTCCTTTCTTACTGCAATAAAAGTGAAAGTGCAAAAATCAGCACAAG
>JAZRFD010000124.1:0-5381 GCA_045661185.1 Eubacteriales bacterium
GACGGAAACGTGGTCACGCTGGATATCGTTTATGATTCCGCGGTGACCGTAACGGTCAATCCTATTACGGGATACTGGCCTATCAGTGCCGAATGCACGGGTGGCGAAAACGCCCCCGAGCTGCAGGAGGTACCCGAGGAAGGCAAGAAGCAGCTCGTCTGGTCTAACTACGACGCCTCCTACACGCTGTCGGTTACCTGCACGGAGCGCGAGTATAAGGTGATCGCACAGAATATCGACGGAAGCTCCGCACCGTTGGCTTATTTGATCGACGATGAAGCGTGGACGTTGGGACTCACCGCACTGTACGATGGCACGCTGACTTATCAGAGGGGAAGGCTTCCCTTAACGGAGCTTCCCGTGGTCAAGCTCCAGAACCACACCTTTGAGGGCTGGAACATTGTTGTAGGCAACACCGTAACGCCTATTTCCGTTTCGGGCGACGGTAACTACTACATTCCCTCCGACCTGACCATCGTTAAGGCGTTTGACGATGAGAAGGGTGTGATCCGCGTCTGTCCCATTCTCAAGCCCGTGACCTACGAGGCTTATCGCGAGGACCGCATTTTTGACACCTCCGTGTCAGGCAACAGGGGTACGCTCCTACTGAAGCCCTCTGCTTCCGCAACGATTACGACAGGCACTTATATTTCCGCTGTTGAAATGGACGGCGCGTGGTGTGAGTGGACAGATGACGAGAACGGCTACCGCGTTTATCCCGGATACACGCTGCTCAACGATCCATCCAAGTACACGTACGTACCGCATCGCGTGGGTAAGCCTACCGAAAACAACGAAAAGTACAACACCGTAATCCGCTTCTACGTGCCAATCACATACTCGCTCTCCTATTACGATGAGAACGGCGAGCTTTTGACGGGCTATGAGGGCAAGGACGCATACGTGTACGGTGAAAAGACCGAGATCGCTCCTCCCACGCGCAACGGCTACACCTTTGCGGGCTGGACCGTGGTGGTTTATAAGAACGGCGCATGGCAGACCGTGAACAACCAAACGGCAATTGATTTTGCGTTCGGCTCCGAGAGCGACGTTAGCTTTGCGGATGGCGTGCGCAATGACCCCAACGCAATTTACGCATCCGACGCGCAGGAGGACGGCACCTATGAGATCCGCCTCAAGGCAAATTGGGTTGCAAACGAGTATCAGATCAAGTACGATTGGAACGTGCCCGCAGATATTCTTGATGCCGTAGCATCCGCCAACGCGGATCGCATCGCGGAGCTGCTCAAGTTCACCTTTGCAAACGGCGACAAGATCATCCCCACGGTCGTGCGCCCCGGCTACGAGCTTGTCGGTTGGGAGCTTAGCTGGACGCGTGACGGACAGTCCGTAACAGTTCCCGCTGCCGATCTGCTTGACTCCGAGAGCGGCGCATATGTCCTTCGCACGGGTGACTACTATTCCGACGTAACGCTCAAGGCGCTGTGGCAGGCCAAAACCTTTGACATCGTGCTGGATCCCGCAGAGGGTACTGCCGGCACACTCGGGAAGCTTGAGGATGCCGTTGATTACGATGCACAGCTCAAGATCGACGACGATTTGATGGCAAGCATCATCCCCGCGCGTCGCGGATATTCCTTCCTTGGCTTCTTCAGCAAGGATGGCGTAAAGTATATCAATGCCGATGGCTCTGCGGTTGCGGATCTTCTCTGGGCAGAGGATGACGCGGGAACCGAGATCACGCTGTACGCGCATTGGCAGGTGAATTTCTACAACGTGAAGCTTGACGTTACGGGCGTGACCGATCCGATCGTTCTTGACGGCATCGTGATCAAGGTTGTGACCGAGAGCGGTGAACAGATCCTTGCCGTTGGTGAGGAATATGCCGTTGCGTACGGATCGAGCTTTGCAGTTCAGATCAAGACCCCCGACGGCTACAAGAGCGTTTGGTGGAGCGAGAGCGGCAAGATCGCTCATACGGCAGACTATTCCGCAACCCTTGTGTGCGATTGGATCGAAACCAAGACCTTTGAGGTCAAGGTCCTGCCCGTGCAGACGCTTGACGTAACGGTCGAGGGTAACGTCAATTACCGCAAGGAAGAAATTGCGGATCTTGAAAACGGCAGCTACGTTCTCTATATTGAAGGCACGGACGAGCCTGTTTTGGTGACTGTGACCGACGGTAAGATCGCTATTCAAAATGCGTGGTTTGGCAAGAGTGTCACACTTGTACGCTGCGGCGACGGTGAGGCAAGCTCCGACAGTGAGCCTTGCGTGCTTGAATTGGCGGCACGTCCCGCGGCTCCCACCGAAAAGGGCACGCAGAATCCCGACGGTGAGATCGAAAAGATCCGCGTGCGCGACAGCGAGATCCTGATCACCATGATAGAAGGATGTGAGGGACTGTTCGAGTTCGCGATCCGCGAGCGAGGCAGCGACGCGCCCTTGGTATGGCAGAGCAACGGACGCTTTGACGAGAACGTTCAGGCAGGCACGTGGTACGAGATCTACGTGCGCCGCGCGGCAACCGATACGACGCCTCACGGTGAGGCCTTTTCCCGCGATGAGATCACGACACACAGCGCATATATTGATGAAAAGAAGGCAGAGCTTGACGCGATGCTTGACGAAACCAGTGGAGACCTTGCCAAGCAGCTGATCGCTGACAAGAAGGCGGAGATCGACGCATTGGCCGGGCAGGACGAGCTTCCCGACGATTTCTTCGAGCAGATCGAGCAGATCGTAGAGGCGGTTCGTGCGACCGAGCTGGCACTTGCCAACAAGAAGGACACCACGCTGGCGCTTTTGGACGAGCTTTTGGCGGATTGCCTTGAAAGAGGCTTCTACGGTGACGAAAACTACGGTATCCTGATGGGGTACTACGAGAGCGCTGTCAACGCGATCACGACAGCCCCCGACCAGACAGTCGTTACAAGCCTGTACGAAACTGCAAAGCAGAGCATGCAGGCAATTCCTCTGCGTGCCGTGATCGACGCTGACAGACTGATCCTTTTGGAAAGCGTTCTGGGGCTTGATCAGGAGAGCGTGCTCACCCTGATCCGTAACTCTGACATCGAGGACATCAGCCGCGCGATCTCCGAGGCGATCAGAACCTCGGGCAAGATAGCGGTCGGTGACTTTACCACGCAGAAAAAGGCAGAAGAGCTGTTGCGTGAATTGGACGTGGTTGCGTACTACGACTTTAAGCTGATCGGAAGCGAAATGGTCAAGAACGGTGACGTATTCACCATTACGATGCAGATCCCGAAGGACCTGCGCGGCATGACCGGACTTCAGGTCGCATACTACAACGAGGAAACGGGTGTGATCGAGCTTCTGGAAACCAAGGTTTCCGCAGACGGCAAGACCCTGACATTTACCACCACGCGCGTGGCAAACTTCGTTATTCTGGCAGATCCCACGGTCAACCTCTTTGGCGTGATCATCGCGCTTGGCGGCGTGCTGCTGCTCCAGCTGATCGCGCTTGCCCTGATCCTTTCCAGCAGAAGCAAAAACAAGAAGAACGTTATGCACGCAAGCCTTGCGCTTCCCGCAGCGTTTCTGACCGTGCACTTCGCACCCGTGAACGGTGAGCTGATCGCGCTTGCGTTGGCGGCAGTGGTGATCGTGATGCAGATCGTGCTGATGATCCTTCTGCTGCGCTCCGATGCGATCTATAAGCCGAAGCGTCGCGAGGACGATACGGTATATCCGAGTGAAGCAACCTACACGGCTCCTACCGACACGGGCGACGCCCTCGCGCAGGAGGACACCGCAGACGCTGATATGGCGTTCATGTCGGCGTTTACCTACGAGGCGACCGAGGCGGATGACGCGGTGGTAGAGGTCGAGACAGAGCCCGATGCCGAGGAGGACCCCTTCGCTTTGTATGAGGAGGAGACCGTCGAGGAGGAAGCGGACGAGGAAGCAGCAACGACCGAGTACGCAGATGAGGGCGACTTTATTGAGCACGCCGCGTATGCGATGTTTGACGAGGAGTTCGCAGAGCTTGACGATGAGGAGACCGAGTCTGACGACGTGATCCAGCTTGGCGAGGAGCTTGCGCTGATGGGCGAGGAGCTTGATGCCGAGGTATACGGCACGGACGACAGCGAAGCGGTTGATGCGGTCTTTGAGGACGATTATGAGGAGACCGACGAGGGCGACCTTTATGCGGAGAATCCCGATGCGCTCTTTGAGGAGCTTTACGCGGAAACGGGAGACCTTTACGAGGAAAACCCCGACGCGCTCTTTGAGGAGATCGCGGAGGAGCAGTACGCAGAGGAGCTCGTTGAGGAAGTGACCGACGAGGAGTTGATCGCTCCCGAGGCGGATGAGGTGCTTTACGAGGATATTGCTCCCACCGATGACACCGACCCCATGTATCGCTACGACGAGTAATTTTCTAAACAAAACAGCCCTCGCAAAAAGCGGGGGCTGACTTTTGTTTATCTGCCTTGGCACGTGGAATAATTATCATCTCATAAAATAACAAGCCCGCGCTCAAGCGCGGGCGCAGACTGTAGACAAAACAAACGGCTTTCGTCAGTTTGCCGAAAGTTTTGATCAAACTTTTTCAAAAGTTTGCGCGGTGGAGGGCGCGGAGCCCCCCTCGCCGCCCGCAGGCGGCGAAACACCTTCTTTTCGGCGCTTTTCTTTTTGCCAAGCTTTTTCTTTTGCGCCTTTTTCGCCAAAAGAAAAAGCGGAATAAAAATATTTGTGCAATCTAACAAATAACGTACCTTTGGTCTACAATCAGAAAGCATGACGAGGGCTTCCCAAAGGAAGCCCCCGCCATGCTTGTGTAAGTAAAGTGGATACAACGCGGGGGGCGTTCATTACACGCCCGCCTGTATATGTTCGCGCTATACACCCCTCCACTCAGGATGACACGCTGACGGGATGTTTGGCAGAATCAAACAGGCGGGCGACCGCCGTCCCCTACGCCCTCTCAGTCGCCTTACGGCGCCAGCTCTCCCAAAGGGAGAGCCTAACGCCGTCCGCAGACGGCGTTAACCCCAATTTTGCGCAAAACTAACCATTTGGAGCGCTGGGGGTGGGGGGGTCCCAAGTGCTTGCGGGAGCGTCCTTTCCGTACGCGTACAAAACTTTCCCATACAGTAGAGCCTGTACTGCATCATGGAACTTTCACCGCGCAGAGAATGAAAAAAGGGCGCACTTTGTCGCGCGCCCTTTGGTGGGTATTCCTATTCTATTTAGGTGAAAGTTTTTGAAAGAGGGGTTCAGGGAGAAAACTTTTTTCAAAAAGTTTTCTCCCTGCAGACTGTAGACAAAACAAACGGCTTTCGTCAGTTTGCCGAAAGTTTTGATCAAACTTTTTCAAAAGTTTGCGCAGTGGAGGGCGCGGAGCCCTCCTCGCCGCCCGCAGGCGGCGAAACACCTTCTTTTCGGCGCTTTTC
>JAZRFD010000125.1:0-1855 GCA_045661185.1 Eubacteriales bacterium
AAAGCGCCGAAAAGAAGGTGTTTCGCCGCCTGCGGGCGGCGAGGAGGGCTCCGCGCCCTCCACTGCGCAAACTTTTGAAAAAGTTTGATCAAAACTTTCGGCAAACTGACGAAAGCCGTTTGTTTTGTCTACAGTCTGAAGGAGCAGGCGTGAGCCTGCTCCTGCCTTTGTTTACTTTGCAAGAAAATCTTCCACGGTATCAAAGGTGGTTTCGCGATCCTCGGCATTCAAGATCGCGTAAACCACGTAGTTGCCGTATACGCGCACCTCAGCGTCTCGCAGCTTGGGCGTTTCCATGGGGATATAGGAATCGTACCATGCGCTGTTTTTTTCAAGTGACGCTTTGAGATAATCGTTGCGCAAAAGTGATGCGAGCTCCTGCGCGTGTCCTTCCGTGACGCGCCATATGCCGATCTCGTTGAGGTTGTTCGTGGATGCGGCGTAGAGCACGGCGTGGTCGGCTATATAGGCGGGCGCTTTGAAATATTCGTCTAAAAATCCCGTGTCGTCCTTCACGTAGCGCAAGGGGAGGTCGGTCTTTTTGTTGAGCGCCTCGGTCACACGCTCGGCAAGCGCCGTTACGTCCACGTCGTCGCGGTATTCCCGCGTGCCGCAAGCGGTGAGCGAGAGGCAGACGAGCAGCAGGCAGAAAATTACAACTCGTTTCATACTACAATCCTTCCTTTGTTTAAGAGAAATAGGCCAAAATTTTTTTGTACGCCTCATTTGTCAAATGGATCCCGTCGCCGCAATCGTATGCTTGGAGGAGTGAGCCGTCGCGGTCGCAAAGAAGCCGCGCTGTGTCGGCATATCCAACTCCCTCGGCACGCGCCAGCTCACGGATCCATTCGTTCAGCGTGCGAATGTGGGCGTTGAGCGTGTCCGTATCGCAGGAAAAGCCGTCCGCCGCACGCACGGGGTAGACCGATTGGAGAACGATCTCGGTCGTGGGTGAATGCTTCCGCACCCCGTCGATCAGTACGCGATACGCGCTCGTAAAGGATTCCTTGCTTTCAATAAAGCCCATAATACCGTTGAGCCCAAAGGATAGCACGATGCGCGCGGGCCGCATCGCTTCCAACGCTTCAATGAGCGTCACCGTCCGCTTGCCGTGTGCTCCGTAGAGATCGACCGTAGCGGATAAAATGCGCTTTGAAAGCTGACACGTGCCGCTTTCATCACGCCAGACCCGACCTCTCCCCTCGGGCGTATCCAACACGCCGCCGCGACGGGCGAGGTGCGCTGTTGTGGATTCACCGAAAAACACCGTCTGTCCCTTTCGTTCTGCGGCGTGTGCGCGCATGGGCGCTGCAAGGAGCAGACAGGCTACCAAAAGCCAGAAAAGGTTCAGACGGTGTTTTGTTCGTTTCATGGAAGGCTCCTTTGCTCGTTACTCCTCAAACAGCTTTTTGATCTTTGTTTTGAAGATATGTACGAGCAGGAACACAAGCCAGTAAATTGCGGTCAGGAGTACGATCAGGACCAGTACGAAGGATCCCTTAAAGGGGGCGGCGTCGTTTTGGTTGGGCAGGAGAATAAAGAGAATGAAGGCTACAATGGTAATGACGTAGTGCCCGAGCAGACGAAGCCAGCGTTGGAGCTTTTTGGATGAAAAGAGCATTCCTGCCGCCGACATACAAAGGCCAAAGGGGAGCATCATCAAAAAGGAGCGCGCGGCTAAATATTTGTCGCCCACGCCCGTGGCGCTTCCTGCCACAAGCCACAAAAGAGAGATGACGGCGTACCAGAGAAGTCCGTTTCGGAACCAGCGCGTCAACAATTGAAAGAAGCCCATCGGCTCCTCTTTTACTACAGCTTTCTTTTTCGTGGAATTCATACGTTCCTCACTTATTTT
>JAZRFD010000126.1:0-3588 GCA_045661185.1 Eubacteriales bacterium
TCGATCATTCAGCGCTTTTCAGGACGACGGGAAAACCCTGACGATCTCTTTCAGGTGGGGTGCATCGGCCTTGTCAAAGCGGTGGATAACTTCAACGTCGATCTGGACGTCAAATTTTCGACCTACGCCGTTCCTATGATCATCGGTGAGATACGGCGATACTTGCGCGACAATAACGCCATTCGCATCAGCCGCTCGGTGCGTGACCTTGCCTACCGCGCGCTTCAGGCGCGCGAGGAGCTGATCGCAAAGCAGGAGCGTGAGCCGAGCGTGGATGAGATCGCCGCGATGCTGGGAGAAAAGCGGGAGGCGGTGCTGCACGCGATGGAAGCGATCGTGGAGCCGATCTCGCTTTACGAGCCCGTATTCAACGAGGGCGGTGACGCGCTGTATCTGATGGACCAGCTTTCAGATTCCTCTACGGGAGACGAGGTTTGGCTTGAAAACATCGTTTTGCGCGAGGCGATGAAGGCCTTGGGCGAGCGCGAGCGCAAGATCATTCATCTGCGCTTTTACAAAAATAAAACGCAGATGGAAATTGCAGAGGAGATCGGCATTTCGCAGGCGCAGGTATCCCGTCTTGAAAAGGGCGCGCTTGAAAAGATGCGGAAGCAGCTATAGCCGAAGAGAATCAAGCGGAGAGCATTTTGCTCTCCGTTTTGCCTTAAAACGACATTTTTATTGATTTTCTATCTTTTTCCTTTACAAATTGAATAAGATATGATATACTATTTTATGAATATTCTCATTTCCAACAAAAAAGACAAAAGGAGACCAAAAATGAGAAAGTATATGCAAAAATCCACCGCGTTTCTGATCGCCCTGATCATGCTGCTGGCCCTCGTGCCGCAGATGTCGGCGGTTGCGGCTCAGCCCTTCTATTCAACGTCCTCCAATTCGGGGACACGCGACGAGGTGTGCACCACGCTTGACGGCACGGGTGCCGAGGACTACTATACGGGAATTTATACATACGACAACCTTGACGATCTGTCGGGAAGCGAGCTGCAAGCAAGGCTCAATACACTGATGAAAAGCACGCATACTTATCAAAGCTCCTACAACGACTGTCACGAAAAAGCCAACAAAACCGACTGCGAAAACGGTGACGGAAGGGTTTCTCTGATCTATACGTCCTACAGTGCTACGATGAGCCAGTGGAACGGCTGGAATCGCGAGCACGTCTGGCCCAAAAGCCTTGGCGGCGACTCCACCAAGGGCGGCGGTGCCGACCTGCACCACATCCGCCCCTCCGACTCAGGCGTGAACAGCTCGCGCGGAAACAAAAAGTACGGTGAAGCGGGCTCCGGTGCCAAGGAAAAGTACGGAACCGACCCCGCTGTTGGCGTTCTTGGCGGCACGTACAATTCGGCCTATTTCGAGCCGCTTGACAACGTAAAGGGTGACGTTGCGCGCATCTGTCTGTACGTTTACGTCAGATGGAACAGCGAATGGGGTGCTACCAGCATCACAAAGGTATTCCAGAGCGTCGACGTTTTGCTGGAATGGTGCGAAATGGACCCCGTTGACACCTGGGAAATGGGCAGAAACGAGGTCGTAGAGGAGATTCAGGGCAACCGAAACGTCTTTATCGACTATCCCGAGCTTGCATGGCTCCTGTTTGACCGCGAGATCCCCGAAGGCATGACCACGCCCTCCTCCGCAGAAACCGGCGGCACAACGGGGGGCGGCAACAACGGCAATGATACCCCCGGCGGCAGTGGCGATGACGCGCCTTCCCTGCCCACGGTCGATATGATTCACGACGGCGTGCTTGGCACGCACAGCACCACCGGTACCGTGGTTGCGGTCAACGCCAAAAGCTATCTGTTGGCGGACGAGACCGGTGCGATCCTCGTATATCTCAACACCACTCCAACCGTCAGCGTCGGTGACAAGCTGGTCATTGAAGGCACGACCTCCTCCTATGGCGGTGTCGTACAGTTCGGCGCGGACACAACCTATACAAAGGTTGGAAGCGAGCAGGTGCAAGCTCCCGCCCCCACGCGCCTTGACGGTGCGGCATGCGATGCCTATCTGAACGGTGTAACGGTCGACTACGTAAAGGTCGTTGGAAAGCTCTCGACGTCGGGCAGCGGAAGCAAGACTTATTATAACCTCGAAATTGAGGATGCTGACATTACCGGCAGCATCACCTACCCCGCAAGCACCTCCGCGCTTTCCGCATACGTTGGAAAGACGGTTGAGGTCACGGGCTACGTAACGGGTGTTACGGGCAGCACCGCAAAATACCTCAACATTATGATGACGGATATTTGCGAGTACGACGCCGGCACCGTCTGCACGCACCCCACCACAAAGATCGTTGGCGCGGAGCCTGCGACCTGCGGTCGCGCGGGCTACACGGGAGATACGCTCTGTGCGATCTGCGAAGAAAAGCTTGCAAACGGAACGGCCATAGATCCTACGGGTGATCATACGAACACCGAGGTCAAAAACGCATCCGGCGCCACCTGCGAACAGCCGGGCTACACGGGTGACCTTTACTGCAATGACTGTAAGGCAACCGTGTCTATGGGTGAAACAATTCCCGTAGCGGATCACACCTTTGGCAAGCCTGAGGTTATCCTGGAAGCCACCGAACAGTCGGGCGGAACGGTGAAAAAGGTTTGCACGGTTTGCAGATCCATTGTATTTGAGGACACACCGAAGCTGGAAAAGAAGGAAGAAGCGACTGACCCCTCTAAGGTAATCATCATTACGGTATCGTCGGTCGGCGGCGTTTCCGTGATCGCAATTCTGTTCTTCGTCCTGAAGAAATTCCTGATCAAGAAATAAAAAAACGGGAGTTCAGAATCTGAACTCCCTCTTTTTATAGAATTTTTCGCGCCGATCTCTCCCACAAGGTCGGGATCGCAGATCGCCCCCCCCGGCATCGTATCACATCTCATATCCAACAGAATCCGCTTTTGATCGGTTTGGATCAAAAAATGAAAGATTTTGTCAAGTCCCCACCTTCTCTTGACACACGCACCGTTTTGTGCTATAATCAATATATCAAAAAAAGGAGGAGCTATTATGATTGATTTTAATTCCGGCGGATTTTTCGCGCGCCTTAAAAAGGTAAAGGACGATGAGTTCGGCAAAATGATCGACGATTTTATGATCGAGGATGAGTGTGTGATCGGCTCATATCAAAGCGTGCGCGACGGCGTTGTGTTTACCAACAAGCGCATCATCGCCATCAACGTGCAGGGACTCACAGGCAAGAAGAAGGACTTTACATCCATTCCCTACAGCAAGATCTCTACGTTCTCCTTGGAAACGGCAGGCGTATTTGATCTGGACGCAGAGCTGGAAATCTATATTTCGGGCGTTGGAAAGGTCAAGTTTGAATTTACAGGATCCACCGACGTCAAGCAGATCTGCAAAATGATCTCGACCTTTGCGTTGGGTTAAACATGAAAAAAGCAGGCGTAAAGCCTGCTCTGATTGTAGACCAAAGGTACGTTATTTGTTAGATTGCACAAATATTTTTATTCCGCTTTTTCTTTTGGCGAAAAAGGCGCAAAAGAAAAAGCTTGGCAAAAAGAAAAGCGCCGAAAAGAAGGTGTTTCGCCGCCTGCG
>JAZRFD010000127.1:0-1915 GCA_045661185.1 Eubacteriales bacterium
CCCCAAGGCCACGGTGCAAGCCGCCATCGGCGGTATCGCACTTTCCCTTGGGCTCCCCTGCGGCAACATCATCCTATCGGTCGCCGTGCTTGGCATCCTCATTACCGCACCACTCGGCGCGATCTTGATGGATGCGACGAAGAAAAAATTGCTTTCCATTGAACAATAAAAAGAAAGGGGCTCGCGTTGGCGAGCTCCTTTGTGTTAGTTTTTCTGCCGGAAGAAGGCGTCTAGCAGCTTTTTGTGCTTATCGCTCTTGATGGCGATGTGGTAGCCGTAGGCGCAGGTGAAATCGATGAGCCACGATTTGGGAATGTAGTCCTTGCCGTTGGCTTTTAGGGATTTCAGCCAGCCGCGATTGAGCCAACGGCGGACGGCGTCCATGGAGTAGCCGAGGAGCGTGGCGATCTCGCGTTGCGTGAGTGCATCGCCGAGGCGGCGCCATTTATAGGCGAGCCACGGGCGCAAATCGGCGAGCGGTTCGGGTGGATACGGAGATTGCGAGGGCGTGCCCCTCCCCGACGAGAAGATGGCAGAAAAGGCGTATTTCTCGGGGTGCTTGGCACGATCCTCGGCGAAGGCAATCACATCCTCCAGATAGATCGTATACCGTCGTGTCTTTTTGCCGTTGTCCTGACAGCGGATGAAGCCGTTTTGCAGCATCCACGCGCATTTGCGCTTGCTGATGTGCAGCATCTGCCGCACCTGATCCGAGGTGACCTCTTGCGGGTAGTGGTCGCGGAGGTAGGAGAAATCACTTGCCATGCTTCCCTCCTCCGACGCGGAAGCGCTTGCCGTTTGGGTCGTTTGCGGTGGCGACCATATAATCGATCAGATCTAGCTTGGCGACGATGTGGGTGCCGCGATACTGAAACGCGCGCAGCTTGCCGCTGTTTATGAGCTCATAAACCGTGTTTTTGCCAAAGGGCGTCCAGCGGACGATCTTGGAGGGTGTCAGCACGTCGGGCGCGCCGCGGAGGAGCTGCGTGTACTGCTTGTGTAATTCTTCTGTGTTCATGTTGCTTTCCTTTCGGAGTGTAGTTTGCCGACAAACGCACCGATGGTTGCAACACCACAATACCACAAGCGCGCGGGAAAGTCCAGTAAATATTCGAAAAATAATTGAAAAAATTTCAACTTTGAGGTATAATAGCATCAATAAAGTCCAGAAAGGAATTTTGTTATGAGCACTCTCGTTTTAATAAATGCTTCGTGTGCCGATCAAGTAGTAGATGCGGTAGTAAACGCTGCCAACAACGGCTTGTGGGCAGGCGGCGGAATTTGTGGTGTTATCTTTAAAAAAGCCGGCGCTGCACAGCTTCAAAAAGCATGTTCCGCATACGCAACACCTTTAAAGGATGGTGATGCCGTCATCACCCCCGCCTTTAACATGACAAATGCAAAGCACGTTATTCATGCTGTCGGACCTGACTTCTGCAGAACGCCGACGGCATTCAAGGAATTGTTCGATGCTTATTACAATTCGCTTTATGTGCTTATGAATAACGGCTTACATAGTATTTCGTTCCCTTTAATCAGCTCCGGAATTTTCGGCGGTTCGTTAAGCAACCCTGTAGCTGAGTCTACCAAGCAATGTTGTAGAGCTTATAACAAATTCATAGCAAACTATCCCGAATATAATATCGATGTTAAGTTGTGCGCATTTTCCGCGAAAGAAATGCAAGAAGCTCAGATCGTATTTGACAGTATGAAATAATAGAGTTGCAACACCACAATATCACAAGAGCGTGGGAAAGTCCAGCGAAATTGCGAATGTTATTGAAGATTTCACATATTTGTGGTATAATTAGAAAAAGCGAGGTGATATCATGCTGACGATACGACAAGAAACAGAAAAGGACTACCGCGCAGTAGAAACCTTAACCCGCGAGGCATTTTGGAACGTCTACAAGCC
>JAZRFD010000128.1:0-20600 GCA_045661185.1 Eubacteriales bacterium
CCCGAGGAGATCAAGGAATAGGTCTCGCGGTCGTCAAGCGGCAGCAGCTCGATGTCAAACTGCGGCTCGCGCTCGCGGATCATACCCTCTGCCTCATGCAGAATGGTGAGGTAACGGAGCGCCAGAAAATCGAATTTAAGGAGTCCTAATTTTGCAACGGTGTCCATATCGAACTGCGTGACCACCGTTCCGTTACTCATGGAAAGCGGCACGTAATCCCAGATCGGGCGGTCGGTGATGACCACGCCCGCGGCATGGATCGACACGTTGCGCGGCATGCCCTCCAGCGCCATAGCGGTATCGACAAGGCGTTGTACCTCCGCCGAATCCTCGTACAAATGCCTCAGGTCGGGCATTTTGAGAGCCTGCGCGATCGTGATATTCAATTCCTGCGGAATGGCACGCGCCACCGCGTCCACGTCGGCATAGGACATGCCAAGCGCACGGCCTACATCGCGGATTGAGGCGCGCGCGGCAAGAGTTCCGAAGGTAATGATCTGCGACACATGATCGCGCCCGTATTTGTGGGAAACGTACTCAATGACCTCGTCGCGTCGGTTGTAGCAAAAATCAATATCAATATCGGGCATGCTGACGCGCTCGGGATTGAGAAATCTCTCAAAGAGCAGATCGAATCTGATCGGGTCAACGTCGGTGATCCCAAGCGTAAACGCCACAAGGCTCCCCGCCCCCGAGCCACGACCGGGCCCCACGGGAATATCCTTGGATTTTGCAAAATTTACATAGTCCTGCACAATCAGAAAATAATCGGCGTACCCCATATCCGCGATCACCGAAAGCTCGTACTCCATGCGGTTAAGGTACTCCTCTTTGGTGTGCTCATCCGACGTGATGTGACCGCGCGCAATACGCGAATCCAGTCCTTCAATAGCAAGGCGGCGCAAATATTCCTTGGCATCCGCGCCGTCCGGACACGGGAATTTGGGCAGATACGTGGTGGAAAAATCAAATTCCACGTTGCACCGTTCTGCAATTCGGGCAGTATTTTCCACCGCCTCGGGGTATTGGCGGAACAGCATGGACATTTCGGTGCTGTCCTTGAGGTAGAACTCATCGGTGGCAAATGCCGCGGGTCTCCCCGCGTCCACCGTGGTGTTGGTCTGGATACACATCAGCACCGCCTGCGTGTCCGCATCCTGGCGGCGCAGGTAGTGACAATCGTTGGTGGCAACCAGGGGCAGATCGCATTCCCGCGCAAGATCTACCAAAAGTGGCGTGATCGCCTTTTGCTCGGCAAGACCGTGATCCTGAAACTCAATATAAAAGCGCTCCTTACCAAAGATCTGTGCGTATTTTTCGGCACACTGACGCGCACCTGCAAAATCCCCCTTGGAAAGAAGCTTTGGAATGCGCCCGCCAAGGCAAGCGGACAGCGCGATCAAGCCCTTTGAATAGCGCCCCAGCAGCTCATCGTCCACGCGCGGCTTGTTATAAAAGCCCTCTGTAAAGGAGAGTGAGACCATTTCGGTCAGGTTGCGATAGCCCTCCATGCTCTCACACAAGAGCACCAGATGGTCGGCATACCCCTCCCCCGTGTGCGTCTTATCAAAGCGCGAGGTGGGGGCTACGTAGACCTCACAGCCGATGATGGGCTTGATGCCCTCGCGACGGCACGCCTGATCGAAAGCCACCACGCCGTACATGACGCCGTGGTCGGTGATCGCAACGGCGCTCTGACCGCACTCCTTGACGCGCTTCGGTATCTCGTCAATACGGCACGCGCCGTCAAGCAGGCTATATTCGCTATGCAAATGCAAGTGAACAAATCCGTTCATGGCTCCTCCCTCGTGTTTTTATTGCTCGGCGGCATCCATCAGCCTTTGCAGGCGATGGTTAAGTCCCGACTTGGAAATGGGCGGCCGGTGCAAATCCTTCAGCTCGTCCAGCGTCGCGTCGGGATTGCGGTATCGTAAAAGCGCGGTCACGCGCAAGGGCTCGGAAAGCGAATCCAGCTTTCCGTGCTCCATCAGGCGCCCGATCGCTTCGATCTGGCGTGCCGCTGCCGACACCGATTTTTCAATATTTCGCGTCACGCAGTTGGTAGCGCGGTTTTCGTTGTTGCGAATGTCTCCCGCAATCCGCGCGTTGTAAAACTCAAAAATAATGTTGTGCGAGCCCATCAGCGTGATCAGATCCCCCACGGCACCGCCGTCCTTGTAGTAAAGGCAGTGTGCGCTTTTTCGCATCATACGCTTTGGGGGATACCCACACGCGTCAAGGACACGCGCGGCGGCATCTGCCACCGCTTCGCTTGAAATCGAAAGCTCCAGATGGGATGCCTTTTGCGGGTCATTGACCGTACCCGCGATGAAAAAGAGACCGCGCAGAAGTGCCGAGCGGCAGCTCTCGCACGCGTCAAGGTTCAGGAGTGCTTCCCAATCCGCATCGACATTCTGTAATTGCGCCACCAGCTTGGAAGCTGCGGGCGAATGCAGCGTAACGTCCCAATAGCGATGCCCGTGCGAGCCGCTTTGTACGATTTCGGGTGCTTTTCCGTAGAGCTTTGCGAAAACGTCGTCGGCCAACGTAGCCACGCTCTCATAGCGACACCGCAGATGCACCTCGTGCCCTGAGATGCGCTCCGCGCACGAAAGAAGCCCTGCCGCCATTGCCTTGCGACAGCAGTTTTTCTTGATTGGTAATTCGCACAGCTCTTCGCGAACGGAATCGGCAAACGACACGGCACACCCCTCCTATCTCTTACAAAAATTTGATTTCACATTCCAATGCAACGCCGTATTTTTCAAGCACGGTCGCGCGGACCTGCTCCACCAGCGTTCTTACGTCCCGTGCGGTCGCGCCACCGCGGTTGATGATAAAGCCTGCGTGCTTCTCGGATACCTCCGCGCCCCCCACGCGCAAGCCCTTGAGTCCACAGTCCTCGATCAGCTTGCCCGCAAAGTGCCCCACGGGGCGCTTGAAAACGCTCCCCGCGCTGGGGTATTCGAGGGGTTGCGTGGCTTTGCGTCGCTCGGCATAGGAGGCCATCGTATCCTCAATGGTCGCGCGATTTCCCTCGCGCAATTGCAGCGTTGCCCCCAGCACGACGTAGCGGTCGCCGGCCGAATAGATGCTCGTGCGATATCCAAACGCTTGCGCGTCGCCCGAAAAGCTTCCTACAGTGCCGCTTTCGCGGTCGTAGTAATCCGAGCAGACGCAAATATCCGCCATGCATCCGCCAAACGCGCCTGCGTTCATGTAAACGGCGCCCCCCAGCGTTCCCGGGATCCCATAGGCAAACTCCGCGCCTGTAAGAGAGGCGTCACGCGCCGCCAAAGCGATGGCGGACAGAGACACGCCCGCATCCACGCGTAAAGCAGTACCGTCCACCTCAGCAGACGCCTGGCTGTGAACAAATACGACCGCGCCACCGATGCCCTCATCGGGAAAGACGATATTGCTCCCGCGCCCAACGATCACGTATGGAACGGCGGCATCCTCAAGGCAGCGCAACGCGTCGATCAGGCCCTTGCGCGTATGCGCGAAAACGGCCAGCTCCGCCCGTCCTCCGATGCGGAACGTACTGTGCCGCCCCAATGGGCAATTTTGTTCATAGGCGACCCCGAGACGGGTCAGGGCCTGCATCAGCTGTTCCATTCCGCACCTCCCAAGATGTATTCTGTATATATTATACTCGCAATCGGGCACAATTGCAAGTCAAAAAGCGTGTATCGAACAAATAAATTTACAAATTAAAGCATTTTGCCTATTGTAAAAAGCAAAAAAATGCGGTATAATAAAATGAATAGATATGCTCGATGCACATCCGTGCATCAATTTGCGAAAAAAAGGAGGCTTTTCCATGGAATCAAGTGCAAAAACGATACGGATAGGACTGTTGGGCTTTGGCTCTATGGGAAGGACCCACACCTGGGCCGTTCAGAATCTCCCCTTCTTTTATGGGGACACCGCGCCGCGCGCCGTGACCGTGGGCGTTTGCACCACGACACCCGAAAAATCCGCCCATGTGGCAGAGCAGTTCGGCATTGCGCATGCCGTAACCGACGAGGACGCGCTGATCTATGACCCCGAGATCGACGTGATCGACATCTGCACGCCCAATATTCTTCACTACGAAACCTTGAAAAAAGCAATCGCGTCCGGCAAGCACGTGCTTTGTGAAAAGCCCTTGTGCATCACCCCTGCCGAGGCACGCGAGATCGCATCTCTCCCCCGACGCGAGGGACAGATTTGCGGAATGGTCTTTAACAACCGCTGGTTGTCCCCCGTTCTGCGCGCAAAGCAGCTGATCGGTGAGGGGCGGCTTGGCAGGATCCTGAGCTTTCACGGTTATTATCTGCACAGCAGCGCAACCGACACCGCGCGTCGCGCGGGCTGGAAGCAGGACAGGACGGTTTGCGGCGGCGGTGTGCTCTTTGACCTCGGCTCGCACGTCATCGACCTGCTCGGCTTTTTGTGCGGACGACTGGAAACCGTGAGCGGTATGTCGCAGATCGCGTATCCCGTGCGCACGGGGCGTGACGGAAGCCCTTGGCAGACAAACGCAGACGAATCCTTCTACCTGCTCGGCAAAACGCACGAGGGCGCATGCGGAACGATCACGGTCGGAAAGCTCCAGCCGGGAACGAACGACGACCTCGGCTTTGAGATCTATGGCGAGAAGGGTGCTCTGCGCTTTTCTCTGATGGAGCCCAACTGGCTCTACTATTACGACAATCAAGCCCCCGATGCCCCCATTGGCGGCATGCGCGGCTTTACGCGCTTGGAATGCATCGGGCGGTATCCCGATCTGATCTTCCCGTCCGTCAAGGCGCCCGCGGGCTGGCTGTACGGACATCTTGCAAGCATGCACGCCTTTTTGTCGGCCGTGGAAAGCGGCACGCCATTTGATCCGTCTCTTGAGGATGGGCTCTACGTGCAGGCGGTCATGGAGGCGGCTTACCGCTCGGACGCGCAGAACGGTGTGCGCGTGGAGGTTGCGTCATGCTTGTAATCGGCTTGACGGGTCCCAGCGGCGCGGGCAAAAGCGAGGTTGCCGACCTGTTGCACCGTCATGGGATCGCGGTAATCGACGCGGACGCGGTCTATCACGCGTTGCTTCTTCCCCCTTCCCCGTGCCTTGACGAGCTCTGCGCGCGGTTTGGAAGTGAGATTTTAAACACGGACGGAACGCTGAACCGCCCGTATCTCGGAAGCATCGTGTTCAGCGACCCTGCGGCACTCGCGGCTCTCAACGCGATCGCGCATCGCTATGTGATGCAGGATATTCGCGCTTCTCTCGGCGGGTACAAGCGCCTTGGCGCGCGTGCGGTGGTCATTGACGCACCACAGCTTTTTGAGGCGGGCGCGGACGCGCTTTGTGATAAGGTCATCTCCGTCCTTGCACCGCGAGAGACACGCATTGGCCGCATTATGGCGCGCGACGGCATTGACCGCGAGAGTGCCGCACGGCGGATCGACGCGCAAAAGAGCGATGCCTTTTTCCGCGAGCACTCCGATCACGTAATTGAAAACGACGGTGCGCGTGACACGCTTACATCGGCCGTGCGCGCCCTGCTCCTTGCGTGGGAGGTGATCTCCCCTTGAAGCTCAATGCAAGGCACGCCGCGATCGTGGCGATCATTCTGGTGCTTTCCATCGGCTTTGGGTTTGCCTTTGACGCGATCGTCACGGCAGTCGAGCGAGCACAGCACCCGCGCCCCGATGAATTTGCTGCGCTGATCCAAAAAAACGCCGAGGAATACGGTGTTCCCGAGGCGGTGCTCTGGGCGGTTGCCAACGTGCAAAGCGATTTTGCCAGCAACGCGCGGGGCGAGGACGGCAGCATAGGACTTATGCAGCTGACGCCAAAGGAATTCAACATGATCCGCACCGAGATCATGGGGCTTGATCCCTTGGACGCGGGAATGCTTTACGACCCCGCCACCAATCTTTCCTGCGGGGCGGCCTATCTTTCCCATCTCTACCAGCTCTACGGCTCGTGGGATACCGTGTTTGCCGCTTACGAGGCGGGTGCGGACACGGTCAACAAATGGCTCAAAAACGACGACTATGTAAATGACCTTGGAGCACTTGACAAACTCCCCGACACGGCAATTGAACGCAAGGTCGCGCGCATGAGCCGCGCACTTTCCCTTTACACAAAATTATACTACTGATACAGAGGAGAACAAAAATCATGGCTGAAAAGAATTACGTTTACGAAAAAAAGACCGTTTACGAAAAGGCAGGCACCGAGGTCGTTGCGGCCGCTTACGAGTATGCAAAGGATTACGTCAAGTACCTTGACGCGGCAAAGACCGAGCGCGAGGCGGTTTGCGAGAGCGTAAAGCTCGCCGAGGCGGCAGGCTACCGCCCTTACAAGTTCGGTGACCCGATGAAGGTGGGCGACAAGCTCTACTACAACAACCGCGGCAAGAATATTTTCCTGTTCCGCATCGGCTCCGAGCCCATCAACAACGGTATCCGCATCACCGCGGCACATATTGATTCCCCCCGACTGGATCTGAAGCAGGTTCCCGTATACGAGGACAACGGTATGTGCTTCCTGAAGACCCACTACTACGGCGGCATCCGCAAATATCAGTGGCTCGCAATGCCTCTGGCGCTTCACGGTGTGGTCATCAAGCAGGACGGCACCACCGTCAATATTACGATCGGTGAAAACGAGACCGATCCCGTGATGTATATCACCGATCTGCTCCCGCATCTTGCTTCCAAGGAGATGGGCAAGAACATCCGCGAGGCATTTCCCGCAGAGCGTCTGAACATCCTTGTCGGCAGCAAGCCGCTGGACGGTGAGGACAAGGACGCGATCAAGATGGGCGTTCTGGAGTATCTGTTCAACACCTACGGCATCACAGAGGAGGACTTCCTGTCGGCCGAGCTTTGCATCGTTCCCGCGGGAAAGGCTCGCGACGTCGGCTTTGACCGCTCCATGATCTCGGCTTACGGCCATGATGACCGCGTATGTGCGTATCCCTCGATCACCGCAATGATCGACGCTGACGAATCGGTTCACACGACGATGTGCCTGCTGGTGGACAAGGAAGAAACCGGTAGCGACGGTGTGACGGGTATGCAGAGCAGCCTGATCACCGACGTGATCACCGAGATTGCCAAGGCAATGGGCGGCAACGAGGCGGCTGTCCGCGCCAACTCCAAATGTCTCTCCTCCGACGTCACGGCTGTCTTTGACCCCAACTTCTCTGACGTATTCGAGCATCGCAATTCCTCTCTGCTCTCCTGCGGTGTCAGCATGTGCAAGTACACCGGCAGCGGCGGTAAGGGCGGCACGTCCAGCGCGGCCGCCGAGCTGGGTGCCTGGGTTCGCCGCGTGCTCAACGCGGCGGGCGTGGGATGGCAGACCGCTGAGCTTGGAAAGACCGACATCGGCGGCGGCGGAACGGTTGCAAAATATATGGCAAACCACAACATCGACACCATCGACATCGGTGTGGGCGTGCTCTCCATGCACGCGCCCTACGAGCTGATCTCCAAGGTAGACCTTTACGAGGCTTACCGCGCGTTCAAGGCGTTCTATCAGTTCTGATATTTTTTAACAGCAAAACTCCGCGCCCGCTTTTTTCTTTGACACCACGGGCGCAAAGAAAAAAGTTAACAAAAAAGAAACGCCGAGAAAATTTCGCCCTCTGCGGAGGGCGACAAGGGCTACGCGCCCTTGACCGCGCCGCCTTTTGAAAAAGGCGGGCGAAAACTTTCGCATACGAGATTTGTGCGATTCCCCCGGAAAGGAGCCTTTATGCTGAACAAATTACGCGAAGCCGAGCAAAGATATCTGCATCTGGAGGCTTCTCTCTCGGATCCCGCCGTAGCGGGTGATCCCGCGCGGTGTGCCGCGGTGGCAAAGGAATACAAATCCATGACGCCGCTCATCGAAACCTATCGCGCATATCTGCGCGCGGAGGACAGCGCGCGCGAGGCGTTGGCGCTCCTTGAGGAGACCGGTGACCCCGAGCTGCGAGCGCTTGCCAACGAGGAGCTTCGCGACGCCAAGGAGGCCGGCGAGCGCCTCACACGCGAATTGACGGTTCTGCTTCTGCCACGCGACCCCAACGATGACAAAAACGTGATCGTGGAGATTCGCGCGGGCGCGGGCGGTGAGGAGGCGGCACTCTTTGTTGCCGACCTGTATCGCATGTACACGATGTATGCCGCGTCGGCAGGCTTTGGCACATCCATGCTCAACGAAAACCCGACCGAGCTTGGCGGCTACCGCCAGCTTGCCTTTCAGGTCACGGGCGACGGTGCCTATTCGCGCTTTAAGTACGAAAGCGGCGTGCATCGCGTGCAACGCGTGCCCGAGACCGAGTCGCAGGGGCGCATTCAGACCTCTACGGTCACCGTAGCGGTCCTTCCCGAGGTCGAGGAGGTGTCGATTGAGATCAATCCCGCCGACCTGATCTTTGAATCCTGCAAATCCAGCGGCGCGGGCGGTCAGCACATCAACAAGACCGAATCCGCCGTGCGACTGACCCACAAGCCGAGCGGCATTGTGGTGGAATGTCAGCAGGAGCGCAGCCAGTTTAAAAACAAGGATAAGGCGTTGCAGATGCTGCGCGCGATCCTGTACGACCGCAAAAGTCGCGAGCAGGACGAGGCGATCGCCTCCGACCGTCGCGCGCAGGTGGGTACGGGAGACCGCAGCGAGCGCATCCGCACCTACAACTATCCGCAGGGGCGCATCACCGACCACCGTATCGGCCTGACGATCCATTCCCTCGAGCGTTTTCTTTCGGGCGAGATCGGCGGCATGATCGACGCGCTCGCCACGGCAGAAACCGCCGAAAAGCTCAAGCAACAATCATAAAACAAGGAGATTCCCTTGCAAACCGAGTATATTGTCATCAAAAACGTAGCGGAGCAGGATGCCCAGCTTGCCCGTGCCGCCAATGTCTTGCGGCGCGGGGGCTTGGTTGTTTTTCCGACCGAGACCGTTTACGGTCTCGGGGGCGACGGCACGAACGCCGAGGCGGCACGGAAGATCTATGCCGCAAAGGGGCGTCCGTCGGACAATCCGCTCATCATACATATTGCCCGTCCCGAGGATGCCGCGCGCTATGCTGAGGTCAACCCGACCTACGAAAAGCTGGCACGCGCGTTTATGCCCGGCCCCTTGACGGTCATTCTTCCCAAAAAAGAGAATATTCCGCACTCCACAACGGGCGGGCTTGACAGCGTGGCTGTCCGTTGCCCCGCGCACCCCGTGGCACATCGGCTGATCGAGTTTTGCGGCTTCCCCGTGGCAGCCCCGTCTGCCAACCTTTCGGGCAAGCCCTCGCCCACGCGCGCCTCTGACGTGGCGGAGGATCTGGACGGTCGCGTAGACATGATTCTGGACGGCGGCGAGAGCGAGATCGGCTTGGAATCCACGATCGTGAAGATCGACGGTGACCGTCTGACGCTTCTGCGCCCCGGCGGCATTACCTACGACGCGCTTTGCATGGTTTGCGAGCACGTGGAGATCGCTCCTGCCGTCACCCATCAGCTCGCCGTTAACGAGCGCCCCCTTTCCCCCGGCATGAAATACCGCCATTACGCCCCTACGGCTCCTCTGATCCTTTTGGACGGAGCGGACGCAGACGTCGTGGCATTTCTCGTGAGCGAGCAAGCCGCAAAAAAGTGTGCTGTGCTTTGCTTTGACGAGGAAAAAGAAGCCCTCGCCAATCGCTATCTGTTCCCCGTTGGCCCCCGTGCGGATCTTTCCGCACAGGCGCACAGACTTTTTCACGCCTTGCGCGATGCCGATCACACGGATGCCGAGGTGATCTACGCGCATCTGCCACCGATGGAAGGGCTGGGACTGGCGCTTTACAATCGCATGATCCGCGCCGCGGCTCACACGGTGCTTAAGATATAACTACAGAAAGGACCATCAAAGAATGGCAAAAAAGCAAAAGAAGGAAAAGAAAGAGATCGTCTACGCGCCCATCGTTTATCAGCCGATCACCGAGACCATTGAAAAAAACTACATGCCCTACGTTATGAGCGTCATCGTCTCGCGCGCGATCCCCGAGATCGACGGACTCAAGCCCTCGCACCGCAAGCTCCTTTATACCATGTATAAAATGGGCCTTTTGACGGGTGCGCGCACCAAGAGCGCAAACGTGGTGGGACAAACCATGAAGCTAAACCCGCACGGCGATGCGGCGATCTATGAAACGCTGGTGCGTTTGACCAGCGGAAATGCCGCCCTTTTGCATCCTCTGATTGATTCCAAGGGCTCGTTCGGTAAGCAATATTCCGACATGGCTTACGCGGCGGCGCGTTACACCGAGTGTAAGCTGGATACGATCTGCCACGAGCTGTTCGACGGCATCGACAAGGATGCCGTGGATATGGTGGACAACTATGACGCGACGCTCAAGGAGCCCACGCTACTCCCCACCACCTTCCCCAACATCCTTATCATGCCCAATATGGGTATCGCCGTCGGTATGGCATCCAACATCTGCTCCTTTAACCTTGAGGAGATCTGCGACGGTGCGATCGCGCTCTTGCGCAAGCCGAACATTTCGGTGGAAAAGATGATGGAGCTGATTAAGGCCCCCGACTTTTCGGGCGGTGGCACGCTGCTCTACGATGCAGAGGAAATGAAAAAGATCTTCACCACGGGTCAGGGCTCAATTCGCCTGCGCTCGCGCTACGTATATGACAAAGCAAACAGCTGCATTGAAATTCTGCAGATCCCCTACTCCACCACGATCGAGCAGATCATCGCAAAATTGACCACGCTTTACAAGGAAGGCAAGATCAAGGAGATCTCGGATTTCCGTGACGAAACGGGACTGCTTGGTTTGAAGCTAACCTTGGACATCCGCCGCGGCGTTGACCCCGACAAGCTGATGACCAAGCTCTTTAAAATGACACCCCTTGAGGATAGCTTCCGCTGTAACTTCAACGTGCTGGTCGACTCCACGCCGCGCACAATGGGCGTGATCGAGATTTTGCAGGAGTGGATCAAATTCCGCATCAACTGTATCAAGCGAGAATTAAAATTTGACCTTGGCAAGAAAAAGGACAAGCTGCACCTGTTGCAGGGTCTTAGCAAGATCCTTCTTGACATCGACAAGGCGATCCGCATCATCCGCAAGACCGAAAAGGAATCCGACGTTGTGCCCAATTTGATGAAGGGCTTTGGCATTGACGAAATCCAAGCCAACTACATTGCCGAGATCAAGCTGCGTTATCTCAACCGCGAGCACATTCTCAACCGCCTTGACGAGATCAAGGATCTGGAGGCGGCAATCGCGGAAATTGAGTCCATCCTGAAGGACGAATTGAAGCAGAGAAACCTGATCGTCAAGCAGTTGACCGAGGTCAAAAAGAAGTACGGTCAGCCCCGCCGCACACAGATCGTGGGCGCGGAGACCATCACCGTTTACAAGGAGGAGGATCACGTCGAGAATTATCCCGCGCGCTTCGTCCTGACGCGTGACGGTTACTTCAAGAAGATCACCTTCCAGTCCCTGCGCGGAAACGATGAGCAGAAGTGCAAGGAGGGCGACGAGATCTTGAACCTGATGGACGGTCAAAATGCCGACAACCTCATCTTCCTGACCGATCACCAGCAGCTCTATCGGGCAAAGGCAGAAGATTTCGAAAACTCCAAGGCATCGGCGCTGGGTGATTACCTGCCCGTCAAGCTCCATATGGATCCCGACGAAAAGCCGATCCTGATGAACATTCAGAACAAGTACCCCCAGAAGGAAAACATCGTGCTGATCTTCGCAAACGGCAAGGGCGTGCGCGTGTCGATCTCCAACTACGAGACCACGGGCAACCGCCGCAAGCTGACCTCGGCCTTCTCCAAGACCTCTCCCATTGTGGCAGCGTTCTACGAAAAGGCACCGATGGAGATCATGATCACCTCGTCCGACAACCGCGCGATCCTCATCAAATCCAGCCTCATCCCGATCATGGCCACCCGTACCTCGGGCGGTGTGACGCTGATGTCGCTGAAAAAGGGACAGACCGTGGTGGCCGCCACGAACGATCCCGAAAAGATCCCCTCCGACGCAAAGGGGCTTAAAAAGGTGAAGATCCCCGCTACGGGCACGCTTCTTTGATTAAAGAAAGGAATTGGCTATGTCTAACAAAAACACCCCCACCCATTCAGGTGCCGCACGCCTTTTGGCTCTGATCCTGTCCGTTCTGGTCGCGTCGGGCGCTGTTACCATCGTCATCTCGCTGTTGGTAAATGCACTGAGCAAATAACAGAAGCAAATACAGATCCCTCCATACAGTGGGATCTGTATTATTTGTAACGCGGAAAATCATAAAGGTAATGATTGAATTGAGCCGCTCCCCGAATAAATCCTGCGCGAAGCGCACACGCCCCCGAGATCGGTGTTGTTAAGACGCCGATCTCGGGGACGTGCTTTTTGTGAAGGTTTTGAAGGGTGGAGGGGGCTTGGGGGAGGGGGGGGACTTTTGCAAAAGTCTCCCTCCTCCCCCAAAACACTCATACCCCTTCTCCACCCTCACGCAATGATACACTTTTCGGGCATGGGGTTTTTGAAGAATTGGTTTGGATCTTTGTCGGTAATAAGGTAGTCCACGTCGGAGAGCGAGGTCTGATAGAAGGTCGAGGTCTTGCCCCACTTGCTGCTATCGCAAAGCATGATCTTCCTTTGAGCGTTGCGCATCATCACGTTTCGAACGGCAACCTCTTCCGCGTAGCAATCAAAAAAATCACCGTCGGCGGTCATTGCCTGCACCGAGAATACAAACGCGTCGGCGCGGAGCTTTTGCACGTACTCCTGCGTAGCTCCCCCGACCAGCACCGCGCGGTTTTCGTTTGAGATCATTCCGCCCGTGCCATACACCTTGATATCGTACCCCGACAGCGCCGCCATCACGTCAATGCTGTTGGTAATGACCGTAATACCACCGATCGCGGGCAAAAGCTCCGCCAAAAAGAAGGCGCTGCTCGAGCCGTCGAGAAACACCACGTCGCCCGTGTGCAAAAGGCTTGCCGCGGCACGTGCGATCTGCTTTTTTTGCGTGCTGTTTTCGTGACTGCGAAGCGAAAACGGAATGTGCTTGCCCATGGAGTTGGCACGTTTCACGCCACCGTAGCTGCGCAGTACCAAGCCGCGCTCCTCCAAGTTTTTCAGATCGCGCCGAATACTGGACGCGCTGATGTTGATCTTTTTGACAAGATAGTCTACCGTCGCATATTCGGTCTCGGACAGAAGCGCCATGATCTCGTCCTCGCGCTCACACTTGTACATTGTTGCACCCTCCGCTCACATTTTTTCACATTGTTGCGCAAAGTTGCGCTTTTATGCACGTTTATTGTACTCCCAAACGTCCTGTTTGTCAATAGATTTCTCAAAATTTACAGATTCTTATAGACTTTTACGAAAAAGCGTGGTACAATGGAGACAGAATCAAGAACGCGAAAGGACACACGCATGAAGCTGCTGTTTTTTGATATGGAGTTTGCCAACGGGCAAGTACCGGGCTCGATCTACTCCATCGGGTACCTCGTCACAGACGAGGAATTTAACGTCCTCACCCCTCCCACGGATCTGTGCATCAATCCCGAGTGCGAGTGGAACGAATACGTCGAGCAGAACATCCTCGCTTACCCCAAGGAATTTGTGGAAAGCGCCCCTGCCTTCCCCGCTCTGTACGAGCAGATCAAAACGCTCTTTACCGAGTGCGACGTGGCGGTCGGCTTTGCCGTGAACAACGACAACAAGGCGCTGCGACGCGATTGCACGCGCTATTCACTCCAGCATATCCCCTACCGTTGGTTTGATATGGAGCAGCTTTGCCGACTGCACTCCGCGCACAAGGCGGCGCACGGACTTGCGGGCTATTACGAGGCATGGTGCGGCGGCGAGCCCGAAAACCGCCATCGCAGCGACGGTGACGCGTTGGCTACCATGAAGCTGATGAAAGCCATTTGCGAGCATCACCACGTAACGGCGGACATGCTGATGGAAGCCTACGACAAATGCGCGGGAAAGGTCGCCCCGCCCAAGGAAAACGCCCCCGTCCCCGCTCCCGCCCCCGCGGAAGCTCCCCAAAAGAAGAAAACACGCCGTTGGTTTCATAGAAAGCCAAAGAAAAAGACAGAAAAAGCAAGCGAGCCGCAGTAAGCAGCCCGCTGTTTCGTTTACTTTTGTCTCCCTCGCTCGCACAAATCCGCCACGGGGCAAGCGTCACATTTTGGCGCGCGTGCCGAGCAGGTGTCGCGACCAAACAGCACGATACGGTGGCAAAAATCGCTGATCTCCGCCTGCGGCAGAAGCGGCGTGAGCAGCTTTTCGACCTTGACGGGATCCTTGAGCGTTTCGGGGTACATTCCAAACCGCCCGCAAATGCGAATGCAGTGCGTGTCGGCAACAATGCCGCCCGTGTGGTAGAGGTCGCCCAACAACAGATTAGCAACCTTTCGCCCCACCCCCGGGAATTTGAGCAGCTCTTCCATCGTGTCGGGGATCACACCGCCATAGTCGCGTACCAGCATCGCGCAGGCGTCCTTGGTGTTTTGCGACTTGACGTGATAAAGCCCGCAGGGGCGAATGTAACGCTCCAGATCGGCAATCTCTGCGTTTGCGATCGCCTCGGGCGTCGGGTACGCCGCAAACAGCTCGCGGCACACGATATTCACGCGCGCGTCGGTGCATTGCGCCGAAAGCCGCCCCATAATCAGCAGCTTCCAAGGCTCACCCTCCCATTCCAAGGCGCAGACCGCCTCGGGATAGACCTCCTTAAGCCGCTCGTTGATCGCTATCATGCGTTCTTTTTTCTGCTTTTGCGTCATTTCGTTCCCTCTTTTCCCGATTGTATCTTCATTATATCAAATACGGTCGCATTTTGTCAATACGAAGAGTAAAAAAGAAGCGGCCGCAAACGCGACCGCCCACATTTTATAGGAGTGTTCCAAGCATAATGATGTAGAATACCGTAAACACGACAGAAATCGCCCAGCCAACAATATCAAGGATGGAAATAATCAGACCCGCAGTTGCAAGTCCACGACCCTGCATAGTAGGATTTTCATTGCATTCACGCATGCCCTGTCTTGAGAAAATAATGCCGAGAATACCGAGAATCAAGCCTGCGCAAAACATGCCGACCAGAGAAAGGACAAAGCCCGTGATTGCTTTTTTGCTATAGCCGGTTGCAGGCGCCGACGGCGGAACGGTTCCTGCCATGAAATCTTGAATGGGCTCCTTTTCGGCGAATTTCAGACCGCACGTGGAGCAAAAAAGCGCATCATCGTTGTGTTGCGTTCCACATTGAGGACAATACATAGAATAACCTCCATTCATATGAATGGTTTTATTATAGCAAAAGCGTGCTCGTTTGTCAAGAGTAATGCAAAAAAGCCGCAAGAAAGTTTAAAAAAAGGCTTGACAAACGCAAAAAAAGAGTGTATAATAGACGATGTCGCAAGCCACTGCAACGGGCCGCTTGCGAGGGGTATACGGAGATGTACTCAAGAGGCCGAAGAGGCGCCCCTGCTAAGGGTGTAGGTCGGTTATCCCGGCGCGAGAGTTCAAATCTCTCCATCTCCGCCAAAAAGAAAGACTTGATTTTCCTTTTGTCACAAGGAAATTCAAGCCTTTTCTTTTTTTATGCCGTTTTCATTTGACCCCTTATTTGACCCCTTATCGAATTGGTCAAAATACGCTTGCATACGGGCGGCACTCGCGCGCTTCATCTTTTCGGACACGTGCCCGTACACGTCAAGCGTAAAGCCTGCGGTCGCGTGACCGAGGTTCTGCTGCACCGTCTTGATATCGTCGCCCTCCTGTAGAGCCGTTACGGCGTAGGTGTGGCGCAAGTCGTGAAACCGTGCATCGGGGCGACCGATCTGTGCGGTGATCGCCTTGAGCCTTTTAAGCGCGGTCTGCGGTACAACGTAACCGCCCCGCTCGTTCGTGAATACAAGATCGTGCTCATTCTCCCACGCCGCACCCAATGCCTCTTGCCGCGCGGTTTGTTCCCCGCGTAACCGCTCGATGATCGCCATCACGAACGGTGCCGGGGTCAGCGTGCGCGTGCGGTCGTTCTTTGTCGGCGCGATATAGTACACGCCGCCCTTTTTCTTTTCCCGACAGAGCTGCTGCTTGACGGTGATCGTGCCGGCGGTGAAATTGACCCCCGACCACGACAGTCCGCAAATCTCCCCCTCTCTCATTCCTGTAAACAAAGCGACTGTGAACAGATCGCGGAGCGGTTCGCCCGAGCGGATTGCCGCAAGGAACGCCGTGATCTCCTTCTCTGACAGCGGCTTGATCTCCGTCCGTTCCACTCGTGGGAGTGAACATGCCTCTGCGGGGTTCCACGTTGCATATCGGAGCTTGACCGCCTGTGCAAGTGCCTTGTGAAGAATCCCATGAACGTTGCGGATCGTTTTCGGGTGCAGGCCCCTTTTGCGGAGCAAATCGTTATAGAACGCCTGTATCTGTGGAGCGGTGACCGAGCGGAGCGGAACATGCCCCAGCGCGGGCAGGATATGTGTGTCGGTGCGGCTTTTGTAGGTGGAATAGGTGAGCGGCTTGCAGGACGGCTGCACGTACTCGCCAAGCCACACGGTCAGCCACTCGCCAAGCGTCCATTTGGCAGAGTCGGCAACCGTGTCGGAATAAGCCTCTGCGGCTTTCTGCGCCTCTCTCATTGCCTTAACAACGTCGGTGTGCTTCTTACCGTAAAAGCTACGGCGTTGCCCGTTGATGGTGCAGCGTGCCTCCCAGCGGCCGTCGGAACGCTTGCGAACGCTCCCGTCGCCCTTGATCTTTCTCTGTGCCATGATCGCCTCCTTTCGCCTCTGTGCCCATACTATAGCCATATAGTAATACTAAATACGATCGTACCCGCCAAGACAGACGGGACACGACAAGACTATGGAGTATAGCTATAGTATTCTGTATTCAGTATTCTGTTTTCTGTAGTCGGCGGTTGCTACGCATTGCCAAGCATTGGTGAGCATTGCCAAGCATTGGTGAGCATTGCCGAGCATTGGTGAGCATTGCCGAGCATTGCCGAGCATTGCCAAGCATTACCGAGCATCGGTCAGCGTTGCTCCCCCTTGCTCTTTGCCGCCTCGGCGCGCTTCTCCTGTTTCTCCTCACGTCGCTTGATCTGATGGAACATCAAGGCGACCGCGATACGCGGGGCACCCTCCACAAGCTCCACGGGGTTCGCCCCCGAGCGGTGGTAGGCGCAGAGGGCCTTGACAACCTCCCACGCCTCCGCGCCGCTCAAATTCTCGTCCAGGTCGTCGATCCAATCGTAGTAGAGGTAAAAGACCGTTTCATTCTCCTTCATGCGCGTGCACCGCTCGCCGCCTCTGCCTCAAGCCATTGGCGTAGCCCTTCAACGGGGATCACGATACGCCGAGCGGAAACGCGGACGGCGGGAAAGCCGCTCTTGCGCGTCAGCTCGTATGCCGTGGGCTTTGATACCCCGAGAACGTCCGCAAGCTCCTCCACGTTCAGAACCAGCCTGTTACTCTGCATCATTTTAGCGATTTGCATATCTTCATTCCCTCCTCAATCAATTTGCTCAGTTGTTCCTCTGCGCTCCCCAACCCGTTTACAATCAACCACAAAATCGACTGCAACAACCTGTAACGGCTACGTATATCCAGCATGGTCATGTCCGAGGGTACAGCGTCGCTGAACCATCTATCTTCAAAAGCGCACAAAACGTGCATGCTTTGCTCCACACAGATCTGTGCTTCTTCTGCAACCGTTACAAGCTCAAACACCTCGTGGTTCGTTTCCTCCAGCGTCATGCCGCTCACCCCCTCAATCAACCGTGAATCGGCAGACGTCCGTTGATACGGTGTACTGTTCTGCCAAGTCGGGGTGATCCTTGCGGAACGCGGCAACATCGAAGTGGCGGCGGGGAGCGGTTACCGCGTGAACAACGTAATCCCCGGCACTCAACCGATCGACGCCGCTCGCGCGCATCTCCGCTCTGATTTGCTTCCCGAGCTCCCCTTTGGCGTGCTTAAGGCGCGCTGCCTGCGCATTCAGCAGCCTGTATTCCTTGACCTTTTCGGCCATGTCCTTTTGATCCATTTGGTTCATGATGAAAAATCCTCCGTTTTTTGTTTTTTCTCTTGACTTTTCGTGCCGCCTGTGGTAGAATGGAGGAGCAAGAGGGGACAGCACTGCCCCCTTGAGCCTCTGTCAGAGAGCCGTTCGGCGGGTGCCAGCCCATTATGCCGAGCGGTTCTTTTTTGTTTTCCCGCCTCGCGGCGGTGCGTGGATTGCGTGCATTTGCGTTCCCTGCTCCTTCCTTGCACTCGTTTGTGCTTGATGATACCATTTTAACATATCGGGTACAATATGTCAAGGCGCTTTCAAAAAAATATCGGGTACAATATCAACAAAAATTGCGGCGCGAGTTTGTGCAATTCGCATATTGCCCCCGATATATTTTTATGCTATAATAAAAATACTTAAAGAGAGGTGATGTGTAATGACAATTTCAAAGGCAAACCAAAAGGCCGTTGCCAAATACATGAAGGCGAACTATGACGACATTAAAGTGCGGTCGCCCAAAGGCAAACGCGCCATTATTCAAGCCCATGCCGAGGCACACGGCGAGAGCACGAACGCATTCATCAACCGTGCCATTGACGAAACCATGGCGCGGGACAATCAGACCGAGAGCGGAGAGCCTTGAGCTTTCCGCTTTTCTCTTATCTCAACGACCACGCCCCCGGAGCGGTGATCCTCTCCGCTCGACGAGGGGGAGCGGTCAGCCCTGCGGCACGGTCGAAGCGGCGGTGCGTGGATTGCGTGCATTTGCGTTCCCTGCTCCTCCTTTGTGCTCGTTTGTTCTTGATGGCACCATTATAGCATATAGCCGTGTCTTTGTCAAGTTGGCGTTTTCGCCAAAGATATAGCCGTGTCTTTGTTGAAATTGCATATAGACGGCTATCACGCCAATATGTTATAATAATATCTACAAGGAGGTATATTATATGGCATACGATAAAAAAGCAAAAGAACGTACCATGCGCTACATGAAAGAAAAGCGCGACAAGCTCACACTAAATCTTCCCACCGGAGCCAAGGAACGTTATCGGGCGCACGCTGAACAGAAGCGCGGCAAGAGTTTAACCGCCTTGATCGTTGATCTGGTCGAGGAAGATATCAAGACAAGCGCCACCGAAGGAGCGGAGCAACCATGATCTACACGGACAAATACAAGCTCACACCCGAGCAGAGCCTGTTCCTTGCCAAAAAGAAATGGGACGAGAACGTCTACTGTGGCATGAGAATGGAAAACCGAGCGGTTACGTTCCCGCAGACGCGGACGATCCTGAACGGGGTCAACGTACCCGGGGTGCAGCTCGACGACATTCAGGCGATTCTGAACATGCGCGACGCGTGGCGGTATCTGATGGGGAGCATTGGCGCGCCGCTCACAGTGGACTATATCTGCAAGCTCAATGAGTTTATCGCACGGAACGAGGCCCTTGCGTGGGGAACACTGCGCACGGGAACCGTGGGGATATCGGGGACGGACTATCAGCCCCCCGTGCCCTCTCGCGCCGCCGCAGAGGCGGCTTTGGCGGATATCCTCCGAGCGGACACCACCGCCACCGAAAAGGCCCTGAACGTCTTTGTATGGGGCGCACGGGCGCAACTGTTCTGGGACGGCAACAAGAGAACCAGCCTGACCGCCGCCAACAAACTGCTCCTCTCCGAGGGCGCGGGCGTGCTCACGATCACAGACGAGCACATGGAGCGGTTCAACGTGCTCCTGCTCGACTACTACAACACGGGAGCGGCGGACGAGCTGAAGCGGTTCCTTTACGATCACGCGATCACCGGCATAGAGCTTTGACTAAACCGAGAGCGGAGAGCCTTGAGCCCTCCGCTTTTCTCTTATCTCAACGACCACGCCCCAAGCGGTCGGAGCGGTGCGAGCCCATGCGATGATCCTCCGCTCGACAGATCTGTTCGTTCCCACTGCATAGTCGGAGCTCCATCCGCTCATTCTCTTAACTTAACGGCCACGGGCCCAAAGCAACAAAGTGCGCCACTGACCGCCCCGTTTTGTACCCCTCTCGCGCCCGTAGACCGCCCTGCAAGGCATTTGGGCGGGGTGGGTGGACTGATACACGCTCACGTGCGCACGGCAGAGGGCTTTCTGCGCCTCTCGTTCCCTTTCCTACTTTTTGCTGTACTATTTGAGTGGCAGCAATATTGTTATTTTTTTAACAAATGAGCTGCAATAAAAAAGGAACAGAACCGCTCGCGAGGTCAGCCTTATATATTTGCCGCGAGCTTTCGCGAAAACCGACCATATTTTTCCACGTCTTTCCCTTATCTCAACAACCACACCCCGAGCAAAGCGGAACGGGCCCACGCGGTGATCCTCCACTCGGCGGAGCAGATCGAAACTCCCCCCCAATGGGAGCGGTCACCGCTCGATGGGGGCGTTCGCCGCTCATTCTCTTAACTTAACGACCACCACCGCAGGGGGTATCACAGCACGCCACCGGCCCCTATCCACGGACGTCCGCTTTTGACCCCTTAACTGACCCCTTATCTGACCCCTTAGAGGATTGTTCTTGATTGTCTATCCTTGCTAAAAAAGCCCCCTTTTCC
>JAZRFD010000129.1:0-2420 GCA_045661185.1 Eubacteriales bacterium
CCGGTGTATGCATGAACGGTGGTCATGATACCGGACTGGATGGGCGCATAGTCGTTGAGTGCCTTTGCCATGGGAGCGAGGCAGTTGGTGGTGCAGGATGCAGCGGAGATGATCTTGTCCTCGGGGGTGAGGATGTTCTCGTTTACGCTGTAAACAACGGTCTTGGTAGCCTTATCTGCGGGAGCGGAGATAACGACCTTCTTAGCGCCTGCGTTGATGTGAGCCATGGACTTCTCCTGGGTGGTGTAGAAGCCGGTGCACTCGAGAACAACGTCAACCTTCAGCTTCTTCCAAGGAAGGTTTGCAGCGTCCTTTTCGGAATAAATCTTGATGGTCTTGCCGTCAACGGTGATGGTGCCTGCCTCATCGTCAGCAGCAACGTCGTGGTTGTATCTGCCCTGAGCAGTGTCATACTTGAGAAGGTGAGCGAGCATAGAGGGCTTGGTAAGGTCGTTGATTGCAACTACCTGATAACCCTTTGCGCCGAACATCTGACGGAACGCCAGACGGCCGATACGACCGAAACCGTTGATCGCAACTTTTACGTTTGCCATTGGAATAATCCTCCGTTTTTCATAAATGATTTTGTGATTTAGCCTTCCTTTTAGAGGAAAGCCTTTCCTTACAGCATATATTTTAACGCATTTTCCTCAAATATACAAGGGTTTTGACGAAATTTTATCAAATTTGTAACATTCAATAGATAATTTTACCATTTCACACGCCCGTTGTGTGCATTTTGACATCAAAGTACGCGCCCAAACGCCATGGCACGTCCGATGGGCTCGGTTGGCGCGATGACACCAAGTGCCTCGAGAACGTGGACGGCGGAATAGGCGTTTCTGCCGCGGATATGCGTGGCGCGGGAAAAGTCCTTGACCGTAAAGATTTCGGGCAGCTCGGGCGGCAAAAAAACGCGAAAATCTTGGGGGGATGTAAAATCCATCACTTCGAGCAGCGCCGTCGGCATGCACTCGTAACGGGCAGATACCAATTTTCCGCGGTGCCGACGCGCGCCCGCGAGGCGAAACTCCTCGGCTTCAATCAAGAATAATCGAAATTTCAGCCGCTCATGCGGCAGATGCGCGATCAGCGGGTACAATTCGGCAAGCAGGTCGGAGGCCCGC
Source organism: Eubacteriales bacterium (assembly GCA_045661185.1). Taxonomy (GTDB): domain Bacteria; phylum Bacillota; class Clostridia; order Oscillospirales; family CAG-272; genus UMGS1865. The sequence continues at coordinate 1,128 of JAZRFD010000129.1, forward strand.
TCATGCTTGGGGGAGCGCTTGCTTGAAAGAATCTCCCCCGTTGCGGGGTCGATCTCAGTGACGCGCTTATTGACCGTGATGGGATGTACGACCGTGACGGTGCAGTCGGTCCTTTCAAGATAGTACGCGATCTTCTTTTTCATCGGGTAAAACGAGCCGCTCTGCACCTCAAAAATCTCGTTTCCGATGCGCACGTCCGCAATAAAGCGCGCGTCGGCCATCCCCACCTCGTGAAAATCCTCGTTGGGGCAAAGGTATCTTTTAATGACGGCATGCATGCGCTTTTCGGCAAGCGTTCCAAAGCCGCCGTCCCCTTCACTCCGCCGCGAGAGTGCCGCCTCGGTGCAAAGGCGCGCAAAGCGGGCGCGCTCGGTGTCGCTGACGCGTGTCTCGGTTGTCTGTTTTCGGTTTACCATAGCGCACCTCCTTTTTGTTTATTTTATCGCACTCCGCTCCTTTTGTCAATGGATTCGAGGAAAATTAGGGGCGATCAGCCTGCTTTTGCGGTGACATCAGCGCGCAACGCACAAGAGCGGGCAGACCGCGCAGACGTCGGGGCTGGCACATCATGCGCCACGCCCACTCCATACCCATGCGAGAGATCGCACGCGGAGCGCGCCGCAGGTCTCCCGACCATACGTCAAGGCTCCCGCCAAGACCCGCCACGATGCGCAAATGCGCAAGCGATTCCAGATTCTCCATAATCCATCGCTCCTGCACGGGAAAGCCCATACACACCAACAAAATGTCCGCGCGGCACGCACGGATTTGCGCGAGCAGACGCTCGTTTTCCTCTCCCGCGCGATCAAAATAGCCCCAGTGAGTGCCGCAAACGCAAAGCCCCTCGTACCGCGCGCAGAGCGCCGTGGCGGCACGTGCCGCCACTCCCGCCTTGCCGCCCAGCAAAAAGACGCGCAAGCCCTCGCGTGCCGCGCGCTCCAAGAGTGCCTCCCCAAATTCGATTCCCGCGACGCGTGCCTTCAGCGGCGTTCCGCACCGCCGTGCCGCAAGCAAAACACCCATGCCGTCGGGGAGCGAGAGTGACGCTCGGTTGAGGAGCGCCGCAAGCTCCCCGTCGCGTCGACACGCATCCAGCATCAGCGCGTTTGGAGTGAACACAACGCTCACCTCTCCCGCTCCCAATGCACGCGCCAGCGCCTCTTTTTGCGTCACGTTGTCAATTTCAACGCCGCAGATCCTGATCCGTCCCATTTTTTCAGCCTCCAAACCGTAATGCATTTAGTATGCCGAAAAAGCGGGGATTTGATGCAATAAATGCACGATGGGCGCTCG
>JAZRFD010000130.1:0-2662 GCA_045661185.1 Eubacteriales bacterium
TTCGCCGCGGTCTGGAACAGCATGCTGTTTACGAAATAGAGCGTGCCGTTTTCCGTGCGGATGACCCACCAGGTGGTGGAGTCGTTTGCTCTTGCCACCAGCGTTACCTCATCGCCAAGATCAAGATGCAGATCGGGATTCTCCGCAAATACGGGCTTGAGGTAGCAGTTTGCACCGGACTCGTTCGTAACGGTTACGGTCGATTCCGTGCAGATCTCGAACTGCGGGTACTTCTCGGTCAGGTCTCCGAGCGTGATCGTGGGCTTGCCCGTGGGATCGGTGGTCAGCGTGGAAGCGCCTACGAAGTAGTAGCCGAGCTTTTCTTCAAGGGTGTACTCAATGACGTAGAAGGACGTGCCGTTGTACGCGCCCGTTGCCACGACCTTAACCTCCTTTGCCTTAATCAGGCTTGCCACGATGTTGGTCTTTTCGCCCTCATCGGTGTTGGGGAAGAGAGGGGTGGAGCGAACGAACGTGCTGCCTGCCGCATACATGGTCTTGGGCGTTTCCAAAGCCTCGAATGCGCCGGGATAAAGATCCAACAGATCCTCAAGGGTTGCGGGCGCGGTGCTCTTCTTATCGGAGAGATACTTGGAATTGACGTAGCCCTTTGCAAGATAAGGACCGTCGCCGGGCTTCTTCTCGGGCATCCAGACCTCAACGTAGCTCCAGTTGCTCTCGCCGATCTGTGCGGTTGCCTTTACGGTGACTTCCATATCCAGTGTCAGAATTTCAACGCCCGTAGCCTCTGCGTTGGGAGCAACACGAAGATTCAGCGTGTTACCGCTGACGTACTTGGTAAGCGGTGTGGTGCAATTCTCAAACAGATCCTCCCACTGAGCGGGATCGTCGTAGTCGATCTGCTCCGTATCGGTCAGAAGCTCGGAGGAAATGAAGTAATACTTGGTTTCGTCCTCAACGTCATACGCGATGCGGCTCCACTCGCCGTTCTCGGAAACGACTTTTACAGGGGTGTTCCAGGTCAGGGTTGCCATGACCTTGGAGAAATCGTCGGTGCAGGGGTAGAGACGGACACGCGCGGTGTCGCCCTTCTTACCTGCGATGTACATGGTCTTCTCACCGCCATCGACAGGGGTAAAGGTCTTTGCAAGCAGGTCGACCGCAGTCAGGGATTCATTGGAAACGTAGCCCTTTACGGTCTCCTCACCCTCTACGTACTCAACGTAGCTCCAATAGGAGTTCTGGAGCGTGCAGTGCAGCTCCTTTTCAATGGGAAGATCTGCGACCTTTGCGCTGGAGGTCTTTGCGTCTGCATAAAGAGTTGCCGCCTCAAAGGTGTAAAGGGTCTTGTCGACCTCCTTCCACGTGCCGGGCGTGGGAATATCGGGGCCGGGCTTGTTGCCGCTGGTCGTGCCCTGGGAGGGCAGATCAAGCGTACCTTCTCCTCCGCCCGTATTATTATTGTTTCCGGTTGCAACGCAGGATGCCATAGAAGCGGTTATAAGACCCGCGAGAAGCAATGCAAGTAATCTCTTTTTCATTTCAAAATCCTTTCTTTTCCGATTTTTCGTCATATATGGAACAGGAGTCTGGCTCCGATGAATATCCAATTATAAGTATACCATATGAGAAAAAACTTGTCAATGAATTTTGAAGGATTTTTTTAAAATTTTGATCAATTTTTTCGATATTTTGTGTGGACGGTGCGAAAAAACTTCAATATGTGCCGTTTTGTGATCATTTTCTCTGTTTTCGGAATAAAAGCGCCCACGGTCGTTCAAAATACTCCCAAGGAAGGTGATCAAGCATGCCGCAGGGCGAATTGAAATTGGACGCGCGTATTCTTTCCTGCGCGTCGGCGGTTGGTGGGAAGGAAGCGGACGGGCCCTTGGGCGATCGCTTTGATTTTTGCGATCCCGACAACCGATTTGGAAGAAAAACGTGGGAGAGTGCCGAGAGCGAGATGCAACGGATCGCGTTCAACGCGGCCCTTGCCAAGGGGGAGCTTCGCGACCGCGATCTGGATGCCCTGTTTGCGGGGGATCTGCTCAACCAATGCGTAGGCTCGGCATACGGGCTTTTGGCGTTTGACGTGCCGTATTTTGGGTTGTACGGCGCGTGCTCGACCTGCGCGGAGGGGCTTCTTTTGGCGTCCGCTCTGGTCAGCGGAGGACTTTGCGAGCGCTGTGCCGCCGTGACCTCGTCGCACTATTGCTCGGCGGAGCGGCAGTACCGCACGCCCTTGGAATACGGTGCGCAACGGCCTCCCACGGCGCAATGGACCGTTACGGGCGCGGGCGCGTTTGTGGTCGGGAGATCCGATCACGGCGCGCACGTCACGCGCGGCATGGTGGGAAAGGCCATGGAGCGCGGTGTCAAGGACGCCAACAATATGGGCGCGGCAATGGCGCCTGCCGCCGCCGACACGCTCGTGCGCTTCTTTTCCGCTACGGACACGCGCCCCGAGGACTACGGACTCATCGCGACGGGTGACCTCGGCTTTGAGGGCGGTGCGATCCTTGAGGATCTGATGCGTGTGGAGGGCTATCCCATGGGCGACCGCTATACCGATTGCGGACAGCTGATCTTTGACCGCGAGCGGCAGGACGTACACGGTGGCGGCTCGGGCTGCGGCTGCTCTGCGACGGTTTTGGCGGCGTATCTGCTGCCCGAACTGCAAAAGGGCAGATGGGAGCGCATT
>JAZRFD010000131.1:0-7901 GCA_045661185.1 Eubacteriales bacterium
CGTCAGAGTCAAATCCTTATCTGCTGACGATGGAATCTTGTCCACCTTTTTGTCATTACTGTCATACCATCCTGCGAAGTCATAGCCGTCCTTTTGGGGCGGCTCGGGCATAGCGTCGCCCGTCTGGTGCTGGACATACTCCACGCCGTCTACCACAAGGGTAACGTTTTTCGGCGGCTTTCTTTCTTCTTCTTTCTTTTTGGGCGTTGAGCAGCTTGCCATCAGCACGACGGACAACAGCAGCATCAACGTACAAAGAAGAAGCTTGCACCAAAATCCTTTTTTCATGTTTGCCTCCATAAAGTTCATTTGCTTCCCGTAGGGAAGCAGGCAAACACATTATAGCATCCTACCGCGGAGTTGTCAAGCACATTAGTGATTGGTAAATGTAAATTTTTCTCTGTGCAAACAAAATAGACGCGAGGCTGTTGCCCCGCGCCTGTTTTTTATATGGTTTCCTTGTTTTTGACGGAGATCGTCATCCTGCAATGCTCCGCTTGCGCGCCGTGGATCTCCACCACGTAGTCCAGCTTGAGCGTTCCCTTTGTCAAAAGGTCGTTTTCCACGCAAATGGCGCGCACGCAGACCTCAAAATCCGAATACGGGGTGTTGTAAACGCAGAAATGGCGTCGCCCCTCCTCAAAGGTCAGCGCTGTTCGCACCGCGCCCGTACGCATCATGGAAACGAGCGACGGATTGTTGCGGTCAAACCCGATCGAGGTCACCGAGCCCTCCATACCCGTCAGCTCACTCTCCTCGTACATCAATTCCACCCGCGCGGAGCTGGTTACAAGTCTTCCCTCCATCAGCATTTCGGTGGGCTCGGGCATCTCTCCCAAAAGCGCGCCGAAATCAATGCCGCCCTCGTCGTTTTCCTCGTTTTCGGTCTCCTCGTCGTCAAACAACGAGCCGCCAAGCTCCAATCGCGAGGTCATCATATGGATCATTACTTCTCTTTTCGTCATTGTCTGCTCCGTTTCAATCGTTTTGTCCGCGGCGGCGCAAAAGCTCCCACACGCGCAATACCGCAAGCTGCGTTTTTCCGTCCGGGATCTTCCCCTCCATTGCCATATCCACAAGGTCAACAAGCGGAATTTTTACCACGTCCAAAAATTCATCCTCGTCAAGGTCGCGCTCGCCAAAGCTCAGCCCCTCGGCAAGATACAGGTCGATCTTTTCGTCAATGAGCGCGGGGGAACCGAGATACAGCCCCAAGGGAGTCAATTTTTCACACCGTGCGCCCGTTTCCTCGCGCAATTCACGCAAGGCTGCCTCGCGCCGATCCTCACCCGCAAAGTCCAATTTTCCCGCGGGGATCTCCAAAAGCACGTCGCCCACCGCATAGCGGTATTGCTTGACGCAGATCACCTCTCCCGCGTCGGTCAGGGGCAGCACGGCAACCGCACCAAGATGCTTGATATATTCGCGCACGCCGCGCGCGCCGTTTGGCAGGTTGATCTCGTCCACGTACACGTGCAAAACCTTGCCGTCAAAGATCAGCCTTGACGAGGCGCAGGTTTCGACCAGTCGTTCATATTCGGGCTTCATAGTATTCTCCTTATCCGTGATCCCTACTATTATACTCCATTCTTGCCCGTTTGTAAAGAAGGTCTTGCAAAAAAAGAAAAAATCTGTTATACTGATATCAACAAGCACAGGAGGCGTGATATGGAAATTCTGGAAGAACAAACGCGCACGGCCATGCTCTTGGGAAAGAGTGGTCTGGAGCGCTTAAAAAGCGCACGTGTCGCCGTTTTTGGCGTGGGTGGCGTAGGCGGACACATCTGCGAGGCGCTGGCGCGCGCGGGCGTGGGAACGATTGATCTGTATGACAACGACACGGTCTCCCTTTCCAACATCAACCGTCAGCTCGTGGCACTGCACTCCACCGTGGGGCGCGCAAAGGTAGACGTAATGCGTGAGCGCATTCTTGACATCAACCCCGATTGTGCCGTGCGCGCTTACAAAATCTTTTATCTGCCCGAAAACGCAGACAACTATCCATTGGGGCAATACGATTATATTGCAGACGCGATCGACACGGTGTCCGCCAAGATCGAGCTTGCCGTACGCGCACGCGCGGCGGGGGTTCCGTTGATCTCCTCAATGGGCACGGGAAACAAGCTTGACCCCACGCGCTTTTGCGTGACCGATCTTTCCAAGACCGAGGGATGCCCCTTGGCGCGCGTGATGCGTCGCGAATTGAAGGCACGCGGCATTACTCACCTCAAGGTTGTCTACTCCACCGAGCCTGTAGCGGCGCACGTCTGGGAGCCCCCCGTGTCACCTGACGAAAAAAAGCAACCGCCCGCGTCGCTTTCCTTTGTGCCGCCCGTGGCAGGCTTGATTCTTGCAGGTGAGATCGTCAAGGATCTGTGTAAATAAAACAAAGAAGAAGGGGCCGCCAAGCGGATCCTTCTTCTTTTCGGCTCAACCGAGCCAAGCGTAAAATTCCTTACGACGCTTTTCCTTTTTCTTGTAGGCCTTGAGCTGGGCGCTCTTTTTGCCGTACGCAATGCCGGCCAGGGCCACGGGAATTGCCGCAAGAACCGCTGCCGCGGCAATGGTAACCTGCTTTTCGTTCAAGGGCGTTTTTTCTACGATCTTTGCGCGGACAGCCAAAAGCTTATTCTGCTTCTTGGGTGCTTCCTCCTCGTCGACCACGTCCTCAACCGCCACAGCCTCCTCAATGGGCTCCTCGGCGTCGATCACATCCTCGACCTCAACCTCAACAACGGGCTCCTCGATCTCGTCTGCGACCGCCGCGTCAGCAGAAGCGTCGGCAGCCTCGCCTGCCTCCCAGCATGCGCGGATGCGATCGCGCTTTTCCTTTCTGCCTGCGACAGCATGCAGAACGATCGCGATGATGAGAACGACCAAAACCTCGGCACCGATGATCATGAAATCAACGTAATCGGGCACGTATTCGGTGGGCACCTTTAACGGATTGCCCTGTGCGAGCAGCAATGCAAAAATACAACCCAGCAGACCTGCGAGCACGCCGATCCAAAGGATCAGGTTGGCAAGCAAACGAATTCCCTTTGGTTTCATGTCTTATATCCTCCATCAATTACGGAAATTTTAACTATTATTATCATACCACGAAAATACAAAAAAGTCAACAGCCTGCCCAAAAATAATTTTTCATTTTTTGGCAGTGTAACGGTTGATTTTAATTGACTTTTGGCGAAACCTGTGTTACAATTTTATTATCAAAGTAAATAAAGGAGAAACCGCTATGCCCTTCATTGATACAAAGCTGAACGTCCGTTTGAGCGAGGAAAAGGAGATCGCGCTCAAAAAACGCCTTGCCGATGCCATCACCCTCTTTCCCGGAAAGAGCGAATATTGGCTGATGCTGAACTTTTCCGACGAGAGCCGTTTGTGGTTCCGCGGCTACAACAACTTCCCCATTGCCTACGTGCAGGTGCAATTGGTCGGCTCGGCCTCACCTGAGGTCTGCGAACAGATGACCAAGACCATTTGCCAAATTTACAAAGAGGAGCTTGGTATCTCGCCCGAGCACACCTACGTCAAATACGAATTTGTTGACGTGTGGGGCTGGAATAACGAGAATTTTTAACGAGGTAAGAGTGCGGCGCGCGTTTTGTGCGCCGCACTTGCTTTATGATTTGATAAAGAGCTGCATATATTCAGCCATAAGGGGTTGAATCGCCCACATGTCTTTGAAAAAGTCTACCATTTCGACGGTTCCCCTGATCAGTATCGGTGCAGACTCGTAATCATTCAGATATTCCGAATCCCACAAAAGGTCACCGTAACAGAGATAAAGATTGTAAAACGGATTGTCGTTTTCACCATTATGAAGGCACCAATCGCCTCGTGGCATAACCTCGCCGTTCCATATACGAGCAAACAGCGTAAGAGAATCGTCAAAAATGCGCAATTCTTCCTTTGACAAACGCTTCTCCACAAAAGCAACCGCCTGTTTTGAATGCTCAAACCACTCCTGCCGATCGCTGTTTGAACGCACCAATAAATCGGCCAGAACGAACAGGAACGCCGCAGTAAAGCCCTTGTGGTACTTGCATTTCTTTACGGTGGGGTAAGAATCGAACTTTTTACAGTACACCTCAAAATGCGTTTTTTCTCTGAAACCGCCAAACATACAAATTCCCCCTTGCAAAAAATAAAAAGGCGCGCACAACCGAAGCCGTACGCACCGAAAAACGCAAACCCCGATTGTTGTCACACAAAACTAAACAAACAAGAAGATGGCTCTACTTACATGTCAAGTGGAATTTGCGTTTTTACCAAATTCAATATTGACATGTAAGCGCGAAGATAAAACCCTCCGCAAAAAAATAGGGCGAGCACTTACAATGTTTGTTATTCAGTTTTGTGTGACAAGTAGATTATATCACATTTTCGATTTCATTTCAATATGTTTGCAATATTTTTTTTGCAGGGAGAGGCAGAATGTAAAACATCAATGTAGGGGCGACCATTGGTCGTCCGCTTGTATATGTTCGCACTATACTACCGTCTGTGTGTCATCCTGAGTGGAGCCGTAGGCGGAATCGAACTTTTGCGGGTCGAGCGCAGCGAGCGAGCAAAAGCGCAAGCCTTTAGGCGAGCGGGATCCACAAACGATTACCAATAGCTTGTCAGAGGGATGTTACTTTTCCTATGGAAAGCTATTGTGATTCCCTACTGGATCCCTTCGGTGCTCCGCACCTCGGTTTTGGATCGGCTCGCATCCGCTCCCTCTCCAAAACTTCGACTCCGTGCTTCGCACTCCGCTCAGGATGACACGCTGACGGGATGTATGGCACAAACAAATCGGCGGACGACCGATGGTCGCCCCTACATTGTAGCCGATTTGTGCAGTACAAACAAACGAGATGCGTAAAAAAGGAAAAGCACTTGCTTTTGCAAATACTCTTTCTGGCGCAGGGGAATGTGACTCGAACACGTGGCCTGATGGGTTATTGCCCGTAGGGCAACTTACGAATCATCGCGTAAGCGAGATGAGGAGCAAAAAAGCCCCGTCTATTGACGAGGCTTTTGGAGCTGGTGATGTGACTCGAACACACGACCTGCTGATTACGAATCAGCTGCACTACCGACTGTGCTACACCAGCATATTTTTCTTGACAACGTATCTATTATACCCGAAAGCAGGTGGTTTGTCAAGTTCTTTTTGCAAAAAACATTCATTTTTTCAAAATATTTTTTTGTGCGCGTTTTTTGGCTCCTATACTTGCTTTTTGGCGCAAAACATGGTACAATGGTCACAGAACACAAACGAGGTACACGCTATGAATTTATGCGATTTGAAAACAGTCAAGCAGGTGATGTCCCGCTTTGGGATCACCTTTCACAAGGAGTTCGGGCAAAACTTTCTGACCGACCGCTCGGTGGTCGAGGGAATTGCGGAAGAATGTTGCTTTGACGGAGACAACTCGATCCTTGAGATCGGCCCCGGCATCGGCACACTGACCTATGAATTGGCGCTCCGCCACAAAAACGTGCTGGCGCTTGAGATCGACCGCGGGCTGATCCCCGTTCTTGCCGACACGCTATCCGAATTTGACAACGTCAAGGTCGTCAACGAGGACGTGATGCAGGCGGATCTCGACGCTCTCCTCGCGCCTTATTTTGAAAACGGCCCCGTGTCGGTTTGCGCCAATCTCCCCTATTACATCACCTCTCCCATCATTATGAAGCTTTTGGAAAGCGGACTTCCCTTTGATTTTATCACGGTCATGATCCAAAAAGAGGTCGCGGACAGACTTTGCTCTCCCGCAGGCGGCAAGGATTACGGTGCGACCACCGCGGTGCTTGGCTACTACGGCGAGGTGGAACGCTTGTTTGACGTGCCCGCCGACCGTTTTGTGCCCGCCCCCAAGGTGGATTCCGCAGTCATTCGTATTCGTCTTTACAAGGACAAGCCCTACAAGCCGCAAAATGAGGCACTTTTCTTCCGTACGATCAAGGGCGCGTTTGCGCAACGCCGCAAAACGCTGTCAAATTCCTTGGCGTCCTCCTTCTCCGAGCTTACCAAGGCACAAATTTCCGATATTATCGCTGCCTGCGGCTTTGAAGCCACGGTGCGCGGTGAAAAGCTCTCCACCGCGGATTTCGTGCGTCTGTCCGACGAGATCGGGCGGTGCTTATCATAAAAAACGCACCTGCGAGCTCGTCGCGCGCGACACCAAGTCCGTGCAAAGGGTCACGCTCTACCCCAACACCGTAACCTTCCTCTTGGCAAACGGACAGAGCTTGTTTGAGGAATAACACAAAAAATCAGGTCTGCTTTGGCAGACCTGATTTTTTGTTACAGCAGCACCGTTTGCGTGCCGTGCCCCGACACGTAGTGCTTTTTGACGCCAAGCTGCTCCATCCAGCGCCGCGTCACCGCCGTGCCATACATGCGCGTGCGCTTCGTGCGGATCAGCTTTTCGGTGTCGGCAAGACCGTGTGGCACCTCTTGCTCGTTGTAGAGCCACTCGGGCGCGCTCCAAAGGCAAGCCTCGGGATCAATGGCGGCGTAGACCTCCATTGACACGTTCATATGCCCGTGATGTGCCATTTGCACGATATCGGACTTCAGCTTGTGGCGTGACTCGCGGTAAAGTATATCGCCGCCGTCGGGGCCGAGGTCACCCAAAAACAGGACGCTCTTGCGCGGTGAGGTCAGGCGGAACACAACGGAAGAATCGTTGATGGGATTTGCCCAAAGTCCCTCGTGCGGCGTGTAGAGAAATTCGATCTCCACCTCGTCCACGCGGATCTTCTCCCCTGCCACAACCAGATGCTCCTTGTGCGCAAAGCGGTGGCGAACACGGTTGAATGCGGGCAGCATTTCGTTTATATCGGAGAGAAAATATTCGCGGTCGGGTGCTTCATCGGCGCGCGCCGTCCAAGCGTCATAGTCGGGGAAACGGTAATAGATGCGCTCCACGTCAAAATCATAGCAGCCGTTCTTCTCCATTTCGGCAACAAAGCCCGAAATGTGGTCGCTATGGGCGTGCGTGAGAATCCACGCGCCAACGGTTCTGCCGCCGATTGCCTTTTTTAAATCGGGCATATCCTCGGGGCAGCCGCCGTCGATCACGATGCAACGGTTGCGCTCGGTGGCGATAACAAAGGACATCATGTAAGGACTGCTTTCCTTAAGCATATAAAGTGTGGTTTGCATAGTAGCCTCCGCATTTTCAAAATCGCTCCTATTATACCGCCGTTTTTCGCCTTTGTCAATATGTTTGTGATTTTTTTCACAAATATTTTTGGGGGCAATCACATTACTCTGCAAACCGGTGGATGACGATGGTCGCCCCTACGGTGCAGCCGCCTTGTTAGCACTGACTTTTTAACCTTCTCCGGCAGAGAAGGGGGACCGCGTTAGCGGTGGATGAGGAGAGCCGGTTCATGCAGTGCAAAAGGTGTTCTCCTCATCCGCCTCGCGTTCACTCGGCACCTTCCCCGCTGGGGAAGGCTTACTTAACTTTTTGATTTCAGCAATCAAATCTTGTTGTGCAAAACTTCAAGCATTGTATAAAACAAATGTATCTGCCCCTGCCGATAAACATATAAACATCCCCTCGTGCGAGGCGCCGGCAGGCGTCACCGAGACCGCGACGCACACACAGAGTCTGTGCTGCACGTGGGAACTTTCACAACGCACCGCACGAGAAAAGGGCGCACTATGTCGAGCGCCCTTGGGTGGGTAGCAAAACCCATGGAGTGAAAGTTTTTGAAGAGAGCGCGAGAGAAACTTTTTTCAAAAAGTTTCCCTCGCATCGCGTCCCCGCTCCCCCTTACGCGTTAAACTCGTCTACCGTTTTCCACGTGACGTGGGGGCATTTATCCTCGATCGTGTAGCCGAAGTCGGTCGGCTTTGCCCAACGGATGGCGTTGGTGAGGATGCGCTGGAT
>JAZRFD010000132.1:0-4727 GCA_045661185.1 Eubacteriales bacterium
ATGGATCACGGGAGACGTCATGTTTGACACCGCGATCTTCAATTTCAACGGCACGAAAAATCTTGAGATCATCACCTATCACACCTTGGCGCTCGGCTTTATCGCCTCCTCCTTTAAAACAACGAGCAGCAAGCTGACCCGCCAACGCACGACCGAGATCTTCAATACGGGTGTCACCACAGTCTCCACCTACCTGCTTCAAGCGATCTTTGGCTTTGGAATTACAATGATCGCAGCACTGAGCCTCAAGGATTTCTTTGCGGCGGCAGGCGTTCTGCTTCCCTTCGGCTACGGCCAGGGCACGGGGCAGGCACTCAACTACGGTAATATTTACGAAACCGAGAACGGATTTGTAGGCGGCAGAAGCTTTGGTCTGACCATTGCGGCGCTCGGCTTCCTCTCGGCTGCAATCGGCGGCGTGTTCCACTTGAACGTCAAGCATAAGAGAAAAAAGCTTGTGCGCTCCAACCGTGAGGACGGCAGTCTCCACACCGACGACATCGAATCCGACAATGAGATCCCGATGCAGGAGAGCATGGACAAGATGACGGTGCAGATCGCGCTGATCGTTGTGGCATACATCGCAGCGTACGCGCTGATGTTTGTGCTTGGCAAGCTTCTGCCCGGCATGCGCTCGGTTATTTACGGCTTCAACTTCCTGTTGGGTGTTCTGACTGCAACACTGATCAAGCTGGTTCTGAATCTCCTGCGCAAGATCAAAATCGTTAAAAAGAAATACACCAACAACTTCTTAATGACCCGCGCCAGCAACTTCTTCTTCGATATTATGGTCGTAGCGGGCGTTGCGGCGATCCGCCTTGATATCTTGGAAAGCTATTGGGGCATCATTCTGATCCTTGGCGTGGTAGGTGCTATCATTTCCTACCTTTACAACCGTCTCGTTGCAAAGGTGCTCTTCCCCGATTATGTAGAGGAGCAGTTTTTGATGATGTACGGGATGCTGACGGGCACGGCAAGCACGGGTATCATTCTGCTTCGCGAGGTCGACGGCGAATTTAAGACCCCCGCATCGGACAATATGGTCTACCAGAACTTCCCCGCCATCGTGTTCGGCTTCCCCATGATGTTCCTGGCTACCCTTGCCCCCGTACGTCCAATTTTGACGATGATCATCTTTGTGATCTTCTTCACCGTGATGAATATCATCCTTTTCAGAAGCAAGATCTTTAGAAGAAGAAACAAAAAGAAATAAATAAACAAGCGGATCTGCAATAGCAGATCCGCTTGTTTACTGTTGTGCAACGGCGAGATATTCCTCAAGGGAAAGTCCCGCAAAATGCATGTTGGTTGCCGCCTCGCGGCCGACAAATCGGTAGTGCCACGGCTCGTAGGTGTACCCCGTGACGTCCTCCTTATCCTTGGGATAACGCAGGATAAATCCAAAACGGTATGCGTTTTCCGAGAGCCACGCAAATTCCTCGGTCGTCTCAAACGCAACCGTCAATTGGTCGTTCATCTCGTCGGTAATGAAATCCACGCACAGCCCCGTTTGGTGCTCGCTTGTCCCGGGACGTGCGGAATAGGTCTGCACCAGCCGCTTGGCATCGGCATAGGAGAGCCCTGTTTTTCCCGCGTCGCGGTATTCGCTTTGGATATACGCCTCACCGAAATACGCAACCGCCTCGGGAGAAATGGTGTTCTGCTCACGTCTGAGGTATTCGTTGAAAAGCTGTTCTTGGTAAGCGTAAGACCGATATGCGCTTGTAACCATCAACCCATCAAGCCCATCCGCCTCCAATTCGAGGAACATCTCGTAAAGTGCCAACGCCGCGCGCTCCTCAAGCCTCAGTGTTTCGCCGTAATGCGTATGACGACTGGTCAAGGTTACAAGGTTCTGTGGCACGTACCCCTCGCCCAGCGTATAGATTTTATTCATCAACAGCAGATATTCCGCCGAAAGCCCCGTGGTCAGGCGCGACTCGTTGATCCCCTCGGCGCGGTAGGTGTACTGCACCCCTTTATAATACGTCAGGATCGGATTTTCCGCTGGCGGCGCGGGTGGCGGCTTTTGCGTGGTGCTCTCCTTGCTGCCCAATTCATCGGGGGGTAGGATAATACAGCTCTGCAACGGCAAAAGCAGCAGAAAAAGCATCAGTATCAGAAATGGAATCTTATTGTTTTTTCTCATGTGACCTTCCGTATGGTACCTTGATCGGTGATTTGGTTTCGATAACGATAAAATAGGGCGATGCGGGAGAATTGAGGATATTGACCTTGGTGGCGCACACCTTATGGCGGCTGATACCTGCCAGATAATCACAGATCATCTTGCCCTCAAGATCCCCCTCCTCGTGCCCGGGATAGACCGCTACGTTGATGATCGCATCCTGATCCATCAGGTCGATCGCCGCTTCAATTGCGGGCAGCGTGGTCTCACGCAGGGTGGTGATGGATTTGTCACCGCCCGGGAGCCAACCGAGGTTGAACATGCCTGCCTTGATGGGCTCATGCACGTAGTTTTTGACGTTATGGTGCGAATCATGTATCAAGGTATAGTTTTGGGGGCATCCGACCTCCTCCAGATGTCGGCGCGTGGATTCCACCGCCTGCGCCTGGATGTCAAACGCATAGACGCGTCCGCTCTCGCCTACCGTGCGCGAGAGAAATTCGGTGTCGTAGCCGTTGCCCATGGTAAAATCCACGGCAACGTCCCCTTCCTTCAGATGTGTCAGAATAAAATGCTTATGCAGCTTGAGTAAATCAATCATATCCGTTTCCTTTACTTGTTATGGATATCCGAGCGCAGGAACTTGAACGCGCGCTCAACGGCGTCCTTGGAGTTGTACCACGGCTCCTCCGCATAGCGATAATCGAACTTTTTGCAAAACCAGCTTACGTCCTTTTGCAATTCGTCAAAGTACCCCTCCACCACGCGCGCACATTCGGCGGCAAACGTGGGCTGCTTCTTTTTGCCAAGGCGCCGCTGACCGTAATACAGAAACTTACGGTAGTGCGGCAGGCAAAAATAGGGCTGCGCCTTGAGCTTGGGGGCAAAATCCTCGTCGGTATCCCACAGATACACGGCGGTGTCGATCATATGCTCGAAATTGTTCTGTATCCGTTCGCAAACGTAGCAGGTGGATTCCAATTCGCCGATGCGCTTGATGGGCTTGTTGCCCTGCCCCCCGCCAAGACCGCCGTCTCGGATCTCTTTTCGCAGCTCTGCCAAATGACTTTCAAGGGTCAGCGCCATGCCAAGACGATTCTTGCGCACGAACATCATATCGTAATGCGTGCGGCAAAAGCCCGTTGCGTTGGTGCGGATACGGACGTCGGGCTCCATCATGGACGCGCCAAGGATCAGATCCAGCTCGTCCTCCTCAAGCTTGCGGTGCAACGCGCAAAAGGCGCAACCGCATGCACGGTCCTTTGCCGATGCCTCGAACGCCTCGTTGACGGGAATGGTAAAATTCATATCCATAAGCGCACCTCTTCCTGCAAAAAATAGATTTTTTGCGTTTTTTTGCAATTTTTCACACAAAATCGCCACACTCTATGCTATAATAAAAGCACATGGAGTCTTTTATATTATACCATACAAGACAAGCGCTTTCAAGAGATTTTCTTGAAAAAGCGGCATTATTTTTCAAGGAGCGTATCATGAAAAATTACACCTACTGTTTTTTCGATCTGGACGGAACGGTCATTGATTCCGCTCCCGGTGTGACGGGCTGCGTACGCTACGCGCTGGAGAAGCTGGGCGTTCCCGCCGAGCCCGATCGGGATCTGACCTGCTTTATCGGCCCCACGCTGCATTATGGCTTTTCGACCTTTTGCCAGCTGAACGAGGAGGACACCGACCGTGCCGTAGCGCTCTACCGCGAAAAATACAGCGCGGGCGGGCTGTTTGATTGCCGCGTTTACGAGGGGCTTGAGGACGTGCTCCAAGCGTTGACCGCGCGCGGCGTTGTTTGCGTGCTGGCAACCTGCAAGCCTCACACGTACGCCACGCGGATTCTCGCTCACCTGGGGCTTGACAAATATTTCGCCTTTGTTTCGGGGCCCGAGCTTTCAGGACTGCGCAACGAAAAGCACGAGGTCATTGCGTATGCTCTGGAGCAATTGAAGATTCCCTCCCCCTCCTGCGTTCTGATGGTGGGCGACCGCGCAAGCGACGTCAGCGGTGCGCGCGCCAATGACGTTGACACGGTTGGCGTTTCGTGGGGCTTTGGCGCGCGCGAGGAGCTGGAGGAGACCCACGCGTATGCGGTGATCGACGAGCCCCGAGAATTGTTGCAATTTTTTCAAAAAAAGTGTTGACAAGTCTTATTTTGTATGCTATAATATAATCAGTTAGCATGCGCTAACCGATGAAAGTGACAGTTCTGTTCTATCCAAAAAGGCACACCGACTGCAAGCGGTCTGCCACACAAGTGCCCGTGATCGTCGGCTTCTCCTGGGTCGGCGTGTAGGACACACGGCGCGCAAAGCAAGGGCGACTCCCCACGGAGTCGCCCTTGCTTTTTTTACAATGTGCGTTGCTTTTCAGTTTTCCTTGATGATCCTTCTCAGGTAATCGGCCGCCAGCGCGATATCCTTCGCGGGCGTGGCTCCCGCCTCGCGCACGATGGTCAAAAAGCCGCGGTAGCCGATCTCCTCAAGGGCACCCAGATACGCGGCGAAATCTACGCTTCCCTCACCCAGAGGCGTTTCGCGGAAGGCGTCGATGCGCTCCATGTCCTCGGGCATGGGGATAACGCGGTAAA
>JAZRFD010000133.1:0-13168 GCA_045661185.1 Eubacteriales bacterium
CAGCTCGATGAGAACAACGATTGGAACGGTAAGGTTATCCACTTTGATGCTGCAAAAGACGATACCACCGGACGTCTTCGTTCCTCCGTTGACGGCGAAGGTAATTCGAACAGCAAAGAGCAGATGGAAATGGATATCAGCGGTAAGGTTACGCACGCAGAAATGCTGAGTGATCTGACGATGGATATTGTCCTTCCCAGCGGCTTGGCAAACGCTCTTGAAAACGGATACATTACCTATGTTGGTGATGATGGCGAAACCGGTGAGGGTGATGTTGTTTATAACGATGAAACAAACACGATTACCGTTAAAAAGGCTAAGCTGAACGTGAGCGAGACTGCAACCGATGAGGACGGTGTTTCCTACGTAACCTTCTCCTTTACGCTCAAGTTCAATTGGAGCTCCTACTTCGGCGGTGTCAACCCCTCTGAATTTTATGATAATGATGCACTTATGGCTGCAACCGATCGTTGCAACGTTGTGAAGGCTACGGGCGAGGCTGCTGATGCCGAGGCGGGCGAAACGAACGATTACATCTCCGACGCTCAGATGAAGCGGGAAATGGAAACCTTCCACGGAATGCTGGTTGACGGTCTGCTTTGGAAAGAGGCCGACGGCTCTTACGACGGTTCTATCGTAATCCTCGTGAAGGCAAGCGCTTGATGCTTTGCGCTGAGCAAAACGCTATTTCATGAATCTTTTTGAGATTATTGCCGCCGTTGCGACAACACTGGGTGTTTGCACCTTTGCGGCGATCTTTACGATCCTGTATCATGGCTATACGAAGGCCACCATTAAGGAGCTGAATGCGGGGAAACGCGACATCGCCTTGATGGATGAGCATATCTATAGCTCCATTACGAGCGTAAAGGTGCGACGGATCATCTGGAAGGTCGTAAAGAGCATCCTCTTTTACGGCCTCCTGATCCTGCTGATTCCCGTGTTTATCTTTTCGATGATGAACAAGATTCAGGGCAACGTGATGATGTTCGGCGATCACAGCGTGATGGTGGTTGCGTCCGGCTCGATGAGCGAGCAGAACAAGGCAAACGAATACATCAAGACTGAAAAGCTGAACAACCAATTCAACACGTATGACCTAATCGTTCTGGAAAAGGTTGACGATGCCAAGGATCTGGAGCTGTACGACGTGATCGCGTTCGTGAACGACAAGGGAACGGTCGTGATCCACCGTATCATCAAGATCAACGCCGACGGCACGTACGAAACGCGCGGCGACTCTAACAACACAAGTGACACTTATCATCCAAAGTTCAACGACGTGATCGGGCGGTATACCGATACGAACGTCCGTTTTGTCGGCGCCTTTGTAATGTTCTTCCAATCCATCAGCGGAATCGTGACGCTCTTGGCTCTGTTCTATTGCCTTTTGATGCTGGATCGCTTCAACTCGCGCATTCAAGCGGTGGAGAGCGAGCGCCTTGAGCAGCTTTTAGACTCGATCGAGCTTGATCTTGGAGAAAAAAAGAGCGGCGTTCAAGCGGAATTCCGCGAAACGCTGTATTACAAGGGATACGCATACCATTTTAATGAAAAGGGATTCATCGGCAAGGATGAAATTACCGACGCGTCCTATCTGGAAAAATCCAATTCGGCGGCGATCCGTGTGGTGGATGCCGACGGTGAACGCCGTGAAACGGAAGTTCAAATACAATCAGAAGAAGGGGACGATACGCCTTGAAACGTAATTATTATTTCACACGTAAAAATTTCATCGCCCTTGCGATCGTAATTTTATACGCACTGTTTATCTTATTCACGGGCCTTTGCATTGAAGGCTCAAGTGATAGCGTTTTCGGCACCCGTAACGTCATTTACAAGGTCGCGACCGCACTCAACTTTGATGCGGTAGAGGTCGAGCCCGTCGGGTACGTCGGGCTGATCCTGATGAGCGTTTACGTAGCGCTCCTTGGTGCCGCGATCCTGTTTATCAGACGCTATGCGATCGAAAACAAGATCAAGCCCTACCACTGGAAGGTGATTCTCGCATATGCGGGCGCGTTCCTGGTATGTGCGATCCTTACGGTTGGCATCACCGTTTTGATGGTGTCGCCCAAAAACGAGGATACGATCGGAAACGCACTTTTGTATCTGTGGAACTCGCTGGCGCTGGGAACCTTGCTGTTCGTATTTATCGGTTCGCTTTGCATCGCCGTAATCATGTTCTTTATTAACCTCATTTTCATCGACAAGCCGTTCAAGTTCTTTGGCAAGAACGAGCTTGACGTTGTAGAGGAGGATGACGATTTCGAGCGGATCGACGTAAGCTCCAGCTTTGATTCCGACGATTATTTCCCCCAGCCCGGCGGCCTTGGCGGCTTTGGCGGCGGCTCCAACGGAGGAAGCGGAGCAGGCAACAGCGGTGCGGCTTCCGCAGCGGCTGCGGGTGCAGCAGCAAGCGGCAGCGCGGCAGGCGTTGCGGCCGGTGGTGTCGGCGGCATGCTTTCGGACGTCAATTCCACGGAGGAGCTTGGCGACCGCGAGCAGGTGTTCCCGGCGCTTTCCGCTATGGATATTCACTACAAGTACACCGTGCGCCCCACGCGCGAAACGGTCGATCTCTCGCTTGAGGAGCTGTGCGTGAAATTCCGCAACTACCTCGCCAAGGAAGAGGGTCTGTACTTCGATATGGACACGATCCGTGTCTTTATCAGCGCGTTTTCCGCGTCTCAGTTTATGATTCTTGAGGGACTGAGTGGAACGGGTAAGTCCTCTCTGCCTCGTTACTTCTCCAAGTTTGTTGGCGGTCGACTTCTGTTCACGCCCGTGCAGGCGACATGGAGAGATAAGTCGAGCATCCTCGGCTTCTTCAACGAGTTCTCCAAGACCTATTCCGAGACCGACTTCCTGCTTCACCTCTATCACGCAAACTATCATCCCGATCAGATCCACATTTTCGTTCTGGACGAGATGAACATTTCGCGCGTTGAGTACTACTTTGCGGATCTCTTGTCCGTTCTGGAGTACCCGAAGGAGGATTGGAAGCTGCGTTTGTTGCAGGTTCCTTACGGCTTTGTGCCGCCCGAACAGATCGCGGACGGTAATATCCGCATCATGCCCGGTTGCTACTTTGTCGGAACGGCAAACAAGGACGACTCGACCTTCTCGATCGCCGATAAGGTTTACGACCGCGCGATCACCATTGATTTCGATTACCGTAATAAGCCCTTTAAGGTCACCGAGGAGGTTTCTACGATCTCGCTCAGCGCATCCAAGCTGCGTTCGCTCTATGACGAGGCGATCGCAAACGAGGCGAACCGCATGACCGAGACCGACTATGAAAAGCTGGAAGCGTTGACGTCCTTCGTTTACGACCAGTTTGACATTACCTTCGGTAACCGTATCATGACGCAGATCGACAATCTCGTTCCCACCTTCATCGCCTGCGGCGGCGCCAAGGAGGATATCCTTGACTTCCTGTTCACCCGCAAGGTGCTGGTGAAGCTGGAGGGCAGATTTGAGGAATACGTCAAGGGTGCATTGCTGCAGCTTCAGCAGCTGATTCAGACCACCTACGGACCCGGCGTCTTTAAGAGAAGCGAAAAGGCGATCCGTAATTTGATCAGAAAGCTTTGATTTGATTTTGTATTCTTTCACAGCGGCGAGAGCCGCTGTGAAAGAATCAGTTTGTTTTAGAGGTAAATGTATGAGAATCGTTGAGGAAGGGTATCTCAAGCGTACCGTTGCAAAATTGAATACGTTCGCAAAAGAGCAGGGTACTTATGAGAGCTTTTTTGAGCGAATCGGCACGTTTGAGCCGGAGCCGTTGCAGGATCTTTCGTTCAAGAGCGACCTGTCCTATTTTGACGAAATCAGCTTTGTGTTGAGCGTTATCACCTCGATCATCAGCCATCCGCACATCTCCACGCAGAACGAGAATATCATTCTGCGTACCGAGTTTGCAAATTCCGTCTCGGCGGAGACCTTCCGCGAGACATTGCGGGACCCGAAGCTCTGGAAAAAGGAAGGGCTTCACATGACCCCCGAGTACGTGCACTATCATCAAAGCATCGACAACCTCTGCATTTTTGAAAACGTCTTTGTTGTCATGCTTGTCAAGCTCCTGTCCGCAGAGCTTGGAAAATATGCGGACTTCTATGCGTCGCTTATCCGTACCTTCAGCGGTCAGGATCAGCTTTCTCTCGACGAGCACAACGTCTCTGTCGCGCTTGCCAAGATCCGTACGCTGAACAAGAAGCTTCGCTACATTCGCAACACAAGATTTTATAAGGAAATCAACCGTAAATATAAGACCCCACACACGGTCCATCCAACCAATATTTTGCTCAAGGACCGTTTGTATAACTATTGCTTTAAATTTTACCGTACCCTCATCACGTATCCCGATAAGACCGCACTGATGCAGGATTTCAGCATCCATTATTATATGCTGCTGCTTAAATCGCTCAGCGCGCGCGGATTTGTGTTGTGTGGGGAATGCGGTGAATTGATATTCGACGAAAACGGAAGCCTCAAGCCCGTTCCCATGGCGCTTGAAAATGCGCTCTATCGCGTAAGATTTGAGCCGTACGGTGAGAATCAGGGCATCGTTTTGACTGTCGAGCATAAATGGATCAAGCAGGAGGGCGCACGTCATTCGCGTCACTTGCTTCTGTTCAGCCCGCAGAGCTCCTTTTCTGACGTAGACGAAGGCGCGGCGGAGGACACCTCGTATACCACCGTGGAGGCCATTTCTCTTTGGAATATGGCGTACGTTGAAAACGGGACGGTTCCCGTATACCGCAATCCGCTTTCCGAGCAAGAGGTCATGGACGAGTGGTTGTCCTGCAAGCTTTCCGCGAGCCGCGCAAGCATGGCACTGTATCGCACGTTCTGTCCCTCCTGCCAAAGCCCGAACGTCAACGCAGACGAGCATTACGTTCGTCATTGCTCACAATGTGGCTCACAGTTTGCCTTCTTCAAGGATGAAGAGGGGCATGAAAATCTCTGGTTCTTAAAGTTAAGGAGAACGGCGTATGGCAAGAAATAATGATCGCCGCCCGGAGCATCAGGAGGATTTTAACCTGATGCGCGAGCGAGCGCACGCAGAGCGCGCGGCACAAGCGCGCGCCCGTTCTATCGCGCGTGCGCAAAACGCAGCCAGAGCAAAGGCATTGGCAAAAGCAAAGGCAGATGCGCGCATCCGCGCAATGATGGCGGCTGAAGGGCAGGAGCTCCCCGAGACGCCCGCAGAGGAGCCCGTAGCGGATGAGCTCGAGGCGGTTTCCGAGCAGAAGGATGCTGTAGAGGCGCTGGAAAACCAAGGGTCTCCCACACGTGCCCCCGATGAATTGGAATTTGCGATCCGAATCCATGGGCTACATAAGGCGTATGGGAAAAAGCAGGTTCTCAAGGGCTTGAGTCTTGACGTTTATCCTGGTGAGCTTTTCGGCTTTATCGGACGAAACGGTATCGGTAAATCCACGACGATCGACTGTATGATCGGCGCGAAGCGCTTTGGTCAGGGTGAGATCACAGTGGGCGGATACGACATCCGCCGTGAGCCAATCGAGGCAAAGTGCTCATACGGCTACGTGGCCAGTGAGCCGACCTGCTACGAGGTCATGACGGGGTACGATTATCTGGAGTTTGTTGCCAGTATCTACCAATTGACCGAAACAGAGTTCCAAGGAAACTACAAATATCTGTGCAACCGCCTGCAGCTGAATCTGCAGGAGCTGACGCATCACATTTCTGGCTATTCCCACGGTATGAAGCAGAAGCTGTGCCTTGTAGCAAGCCTTTTGCACAACCCGAACATCTGGATCCTTGACGAGCCGACGGTCGGCTTGGATATCATGGCTCAGGAGGAGCTGAAAAAGATGATGCGCGAGTACGCGAACCACGGAAAGACCGTGTTTGTGACCTCGCACAACATCGAGCTCGTCTCCGCGATTTGTGACCGCGTGGCAATTATCAACGACGGTGTTGTCAAGGCAGTATATGATTTGAAGAAGAACCCCGAGCAACGCGCTCAGCTGCCGCAGCTCTTCCTCGAAATATACGGAGGTTGATATGCTGTCGCTGATTGCTAAAGATTTTAAATTATTCTTTGCATCAAAGGGTAGTGCGAAAAAAAGGGCGTTGTCGGCACTCACCTCGATTCTGATGGTGGCGGTCGTCATTGCGATCGAGCTGTTTCTGTTTACCACGATCTTAAAGAACGTAAAGCAGTTTAACAACGCGAGCATGCCGTTTTTGACGCTGTTTCTGTTCATCATCTCGTGCTTGATGATCCTGATCAATACCGTGCGCGCAAATCAGCTCTTTTTCAATCCAAAGGATATCGAGCAGCTGGTGCGTCGCCCCGTGAGTAACGGGCAAATCGTGGCATCCAAACTCATCTTCCTCTTTGCGTCGCACTACGTGATGACCTTCCTGCTGGTTTATCCAATCATCGTGGCTTATGGCGTGCTGGTCGGAAAAACGGTTGGATTTTACTACATCGGGATCTTTTATCCCGTCCTTTCCTTCCTTTTTGAAGGGGGAATGGCGCTGATCCTCGTGTATCCCTTTAAGCTTTTGTCCGACTTTCTCAAAAAGCACTCTATCGTTCAGTTTGCGCTGGCGCTGGTGCTGATGGTCGGCGGATGCATGCTCTATCACCGCATCCTCTCGCTCTTTTTGGAGATGGTCGTAAACAACAACATCAACGCGCTCTTTACCAAGAGCTCGATCGACAAGCTGATCTCCGTCAAGCAGTACCTGGTGCCGATCAACTTTTTGGCGGATGCCTTTTTCGCAGGTCTTGGCGGGCGGATGCTGTTCTACGTGTGTATCGCGGGCGGACTGTTCATTTTGGGCGCGTCCTTGACCGTGTTCTCCTTCTCGTATCTGCGCAGCGTGGCGGTGCAGGCCAAGGCGGGGAAGGTGAAGGATCAGCTAAAGATCACGAACCCCATCATTGCACTCATCAAAAAAGAGCTTTTCCTTTTGTTCAAGGATTCCAACAACATTCTGTCCTTTACAGGGCTTCTCATCGTGCAGCCCTTTTTGGTGTACGTGATCATCGACGCGATCAACTCTGTGTTGTTCTCAGGCAAGCTGGGATATCAGATGATGGCGTTCCCCGAGTTTGTACCCTTGATCAACGTCCTGATCGTGATGCTCTTTACGCTCATCATCAATCAGGGCGCAAATGAGTACATACAGAACGAAAAGGGAAACGTGCGCGTCATGAAGACCATTCCCGTGCGTCCCATGATCCAACTGGCAATCAAGGTGGCGGTGCCGTTTGGGCTTTCCACGCTTTCCTTGCTGGTCACGATCATCGTTTTGGCCGCCACGGGGCTGTTTGCCACCATGACGGCACTATGCAGCTTTTTTATGACGTGGATCCTGCTGGCGGTATTCGTTCTGGTCTCCTTGAAGGAGGAGATGCGCGTCAGCAACAATAAGCCACGCTCAAGTCTTTTGTCCACCTGCTACTCCTATCTGCTTCCGTTTTCCTTCCTTGTCGTCTCTTTGGTCGGGTGTTGGAACGGTATGTCGCTGGGGGTCGCTTATCTGATCGGTTTTCTCGTGTTCATTCTTCTGGGATTGCCGCACGTAATCAACGTAAAACGCAAAATGGAGGATCTGTTCTTGGATCTTGAAATGGTGAACTGATATGAAAAAAAAGAATATAGCCATTCTTCTCCTGCTGCCGTACCTGATCGCGCTGCTGGGAGTCCTGACCGTCAACATCACGTTCAAGGTGTTTGAGAATGACATTGCTTATATCTCGTGGAGCTATAAGGATATCGAGGCGTTTAAGCTGGAGGAGAATGCGCGCTACCAATTAAAGGCGACGGCCGTTACCAACTCCAACGCGCCGCTGGCGGCGGGAAATGAGCTGGTTTGGAGCGTTTCCAACGCGGATGGCACCGAGGAGCCGCACGCCATCATCGAGGAATCGAACGGCAAGACCTATTTGGTTCCCGTGAGTGAGGGCGAGGTGACTTTGACCTGCTCCAACGAAAAGGGAAACGTCACACGCCGTACGACCATTATTATTTATAAAAACAGCGTCATCTTTGTTCGCACGAAGGTACAAAGCTCGCAAAATAATATCGACAATACGCTTTATTACGGCGAATATGATCTGAAATCGGGCAAAAAGGTGCCCGCGCAGGTCGAGCTGGAGGTCGTTTGTTACCCCGCGGGACTTGGAAAGACCGTTGAGGTCACCCATACGACCGACAATTTGAAATTTGACAAGGACAAGGGAATCGTTCATATCTTGGGCCCCGGTAAGGCGTCCTTCAGCCTCAGGGGCGGCCTTGAAGAAGAGGGCACTCTGACCACCTTCCAATACGGCTTCGAGGTCGTTGACGAGGGCGTCAACGTGTATTCCTACGACGACTTGATGAACTGCACCAACCGCTCCGCAGAGGGCGAGATCGTTGTGCTGCGTAAATCCTTTGAGTCGCTTGAGAATTTCAGACGCGCCGACACCAACAATGTCGTTTGTTTCGGTGACTATAACTCCAAAACGGGAAAGTTTTCCTTTGCGAAGTATAGCTTTAAAACCACCTATAACCGCTCTTATATTGATCAATGGAATGAATTTGCTAAAAAGGATTCCTATTATAAGACGATCAATGACAAGGTAAACGTCGGTATCCGCGTGCAAAAGGATTTTTACGGAAACGGATATACGATCAACCTTCACAATCTGACCTTCCCATACGACGTGACGGAATATACCGATCAAAACGGCAACGTGGTTTCGGTTCCCACGCTGAGCACGGAGAACCAGTTCCGCGGTCCCTTGCCGTTCTACACGCTTGGAAACCCGAGCAACATGCCCCTGATCTCGGTTTACGGGCAGGATAATGTCGGTATGTACGTTGATGGAGATAACGTAACCGTGAATGACGTCAATTTGAAGAATTGCGACATTGGCGCAAGCTTCTCCAATTTGCAGTACGTCGGCACGGTTATGGAGATCGGCGGAGACGATGTTACGGTTAAGAACTCGGTTTTGCAAAACGGTAAGCACGTGGTGCGCGCATTTTCGGCTCAACGTCTCCTGATCGACAACTGTCTTTTGCAGAATGCGTTGAACTTCCTGCTCGTAATGGGTTCAAATGAATACGCACCGATCGACGGCTCCGAGACCTTTACCTTCACGACGGCGGACGGTGACACCGTTACGACAACGCTGGATGAATTTTTGAATCCGAATGACGAGTTCGAAAAATCGGGCGACATGCTCTTAAATCTGTATCTGGCGGGGAAGTATGATACCGCCAAGATGCGTGCGGCAATACAGGCGATCCAGCAGGCGCTGGATAGCAACGGAACGGGCTTGCCGTTCAATGGCTCTGCCGAGGTCAAGGATACGCTCTTTTACAGAAGCGGAATCGCGTCGATCTGTATGGAAAGCTCCTTCAACGGACCGTTCCTTTATGCCAACACACCGTCGTTTATCTCGGATCTGTTCTCGCTCGTTACCGAGAATTCAAGGCCTCTTGTGCCTATTACACCTAAAAACGTAACGGGTGTCAGCTATCCCGTGGAGCTGAACTTGACGGGAAAAACCAAATTTTACGACTACAAAACGCAGGACGATCTGGATCTGACCTACCTGATCAACGAAAACATTTCCAAGGTCGCACAGGACTTTATCGCCGGCATGGGGCAGAGCAAGGATATTACCATTACGATTGATGATATCTTCCCGCTCAAATCCATGCTCTACAGCGCGGCCGCGAAAGAGAACCTTTTGTATGCCGACAATGGCAAAAACCATCTCAACGTAGCAATCGCCTTTTACGGCGGCGGTCTGAATCGCTCGCGGGTGACGTATGACGGCTTGGAAAGGGCCGATCAGATCGGGGAGGAAATGACGATCGACTGGGTTGGAAATTATATTTCCAATCAGGTACAGGTAAATGATCTGAAGGATTTGCTTTCAAACCCCTCGGCAACGAAGGGAATGATGCAAAAAATGGTAACCGTTGTTACGGGTACGGAGCCCTTCCGATTTGTATGTATGAAAGGAGAGGGTTATCTCTTTGGCGAAACACCGCGCGTGGCAGAGCTGAGAGAGAATAACCAACAGTAAGTATGAAGAAAATTTTGTTGCTTGCAGGGCTCTTGACCTGCCTTGTAATGGCAGTGCTGACCATGTCCTCCTGCGGATTCAGCGCGTCGGGTGGACTTGAGATCGAGAAGATCAGTGCTGAGTGGCTGGATGATGGATCGGGAGCTACCCGCATTACGATCAAGTATTTTGATGATGTTGAGGAGCCGTTGGTGTTTGATATCCCTATGGGACTTCCCGGTGAGCAAGGCGAACCCGGTGAAACCGGCAACGGTATCAAGCGCATTGACATTACCAACAGCGAGGACGGAAATACGAAGACCATGGAGATCTTCTATACGGATCCCGAAATGGAGCCGACCCGCGTCGAGGTTCAGAACGGTGTCAGTATTCTTTCTGCCGAGCGTGAGGACGTCAAGGAGACCAAGCTGAATGAAAACGGTGAGGAAATCGAGGTCACCGTTGCCTACATGGTGCTCACTCTTTCCAACGGTGACACGCAGCGTGTAAAGCTGCCCGAGGGAGTGCAGGGCCCCGGTATTTCAAAGCTGCATCAGGACATTGACCCCAACACGCACGAAACGGTTGTCGTTTTTGAGCTTGAAAACGGAAAACGCTTGACCCCCATTCGCATCCAGCCGGGCGCGCGCGGAAAGTCCATTGAGCGCGTTGTGACGGAGGATTGGGTTGAGAATGGTAACAAGCTGGGCGTAACGCTTCATTTTTATGTGGAAGATTCCGACCTGCCCTTGGCGAGTGTCAATTTGCGCGAGGGCGTTGGCATTGGAGAATTGAAGACTACCCCCATTATGGTGGAGGGAAAACAGGTTGGTACGAAGTTCTATTTTGAAAAGACGGATGGCACGGTAACGGAGGAGATCGAGGTTAAGGATGGCGTAGGCGTTGTGGATATTGTTTCCAAGGCTCAGGCAGACGGCTCGACAAAGGTTACCATCTATCTCTCAAACAATACCTCTACTGAATTTATCATTCCCGCAGCGGTCAGCATTCGTGATATCAGCACGGACGTTTTGGCTAACGGAGATACGGTTATTACAATCCATAAGACCGTTGGTGACCCGACTACCTTTACTGTGAAAAAAGCAGTTGGAATCACGGACGTTCAGATCGTTCAGCATCCGGAGGACGTTACGCAGTATATCATGCAAATTACGTATTCCGACGGAAACGTACAAGAGGTTCCGTTTGATAAGCCCACGGCATGGCATCACGGAAACGGCGCGCCTACAGTAGCACTTACGGTCGCGCTCGGCGCTCATCCCGGTGACTACTACTTTGACCACGACGGAACCAGTATCTGGTATTATGAATCGAAGGAAGAGGGATGGCAGCTGGTGGCGGATCTGGATGCGACCGATGACCCCGCAACGCTGACGTTCCACATTGATCCGACATTGGGAGAGAGCTGGTCGCGCTCTACCAGCACGTATTCCTTTACCAAGCTACACAAGGGTCAGGTGTTCGCGGGATCGGGATATTCCTTGATCGTGCCCAAAAAGACTCCCACCGTTGAGGAACAGGAAAATGGCATCACCGGTTACCGCTTCCTTGGCTGGTGCACGTCTCGTGAACCGAATGGAACCAACGGATTCTTTACGGATCTGACCGTGATTTCCGGTGACATTGATCTTTTCCCCGTATGGGAAGCCATTCAATAAATACATTCATTTTTGAGAGGCATTCTTCGGAGTGCCTCTCTTTTTTTGAAAAAAGTTTCAAAAAGTGAAAAAATATCGTAAAAAGGACTTGACAAAGGCTTGTAAATATGATACAATAATATGCCGCTTGAAAAAGGCTTTTTTAAGTGTGTCCAAATGACACCGCCTGTGAGTCAGCGAGTCTAAAAGAAAGAGAGGTGCTTTTCGTGTTTGCAGTTATCGAAACCGGCGGAAAGCAGTACAAAGTAGTCGAGCAGGACATCATTTTTGTTGAGAAGCTCGATGTCAACGAAGGAGATGAAATCGTTTTCGACAGCGTTAAGGCTCTGTCTAACGAGAACGGCTTCAAGGTCGGCGCTCCCAACGTAGACGGCGCAAAGGTTACTGCCAAGGTTCTGAAGAACGGTAAGAACAAGAAGATCTACGTTATGAAGTACAAGCCGAAGAAGAACGAGAAGAAGAAGATCGGTCACAGACAGCCTTACACCAAGGTTCAGATCCTGGCGATCGAGGGCTAATTGAACAGCCCAACGGAACATGACTAAAATCGTGTTTTTCAGAAGCGGTGGAGTGTTCTACGGCTTCCAAGAGCAAGGGCATGCAGGTTATGCCGAGGCAGGCGACGACATTTTGTGCGCTGCCATCTCGTCCATGACAATGCTCGTCATCAACACCATCGAGGTTGCATATGCGTCACCGGTTGATTATGACATCAACGAGGGCGCGACAAAAATTACGGTAAAAGCCCGTGCGGCGTTGCCGGAGTTTGAGTCCGACGATTACAAGAGATATGCAGTTTCGGGTATTATGATGGGTTACTACTGTCAGCTTTGTGATATGCTTGAGGAATACGGAGATTATCTTGACGTTTCCGTCATAGATAAAGAGTACGAAGAATAATTCACCAAACCCCTGTGATTCCAAAATAGGGAATCAAAAAAATTTAGGAGGATAAGAATGATGTTAAAGCTCAGTTTACAGTTCTTTGCTCATAAGAAAGGTGTCGGTTCTACCAAGAACGGTCGTGATAGCGAATCCAAGCGTCTTGGTGTTAAGAAAGCTGACGGTCAATCCGTTGTAGCCGGCAACATCATCATCAGACAAAGAGGTTCCGCAGTTCGCGCTGGCGAAAACGTTGGCGTAGGCAAGGACTACACTCTGTATGCTCTGATCGATGGTAAGGTTAAGTTCGAGCATAAGACTAAGTCTCAGAAGAAGGTTAGCGTATACGCTGACTAATCCATTCTGACAGAATATACGGCATAGGTCACGTGACCTATGCCGTATATTTTTTGTTCTGTATCAAGTTTATATCAATATTCAACACTTATTTTGCTTGACAAATTGGAATTTGAATATTGTATTTTTTCATGATTTACGAATGGTTGCGTTTTTCAAATTTTTTTACAAGCAGAATGAGTCCGAGGATCATAAGGGC
>JAZRFD010000134.1:0-16608 GCA_045661185.1 Eubacteriales bacterium
TCCTGCGGATTTCAGAGCATTCGCACCTTTAATGACGTTTTCTTTGCCGAAAAAGGCGTCTCACCGAGCGAATATCGCACGGCAAGCCTTGAAAACGCTAAAATTGTAAAAAAACTGTAAACAAAGAAGAATTGCCTTGCATTATAATGGAAGGTATGGTATAATATCAAGGCTTGTGTGAAGAGCACAGGACAAAATAAATACACACATCGGACGAGCGTTGCATCGGTGCCGCGAACAGCGGTTTTTGGCAATCAGCGTACCGGTGGTGGAAAAACCGAAGGAGGACATTGAAATGTCTGTTATTTCTATCAAGCAGCTGCTTGAAGCAGGTGTTCATTTCGGACACCACACCAGAAGATGGAACCCCAAGATGCAGGAATACATCTTCACCGAGAGAAATGGTATCTATATCATTGACCTTGCTAAAACGGTGAAGAAGTTTGACGAGGCTTATGCATTCGTTCGTGAGCTCTCCGAGAACAATGGCACTCTGCTCTTCGTTGGTACCAAGAAGCAGGCCGCAGAGGCAATCAAGGAGGAGGCTCTCCGTTGCGGCATGTACTACGTAAACGTCCGTTGGCCCGGCGGCATGATGACCAACTTCAAGACCATCAAGAAGTCCATCAACCGTCTCAACGACCTGTACAAGATGCAGGAGGATGGCACGTTCGATCTGCTTCCTAAGAAGGAAGTTGCAACCATGCAGAAGGAAATCTTCGATCTTGAAAAGAGCTACGGCGGTATCAAGACTATGGAAAGACTTCCCGATGCAATCTTCATCGTTGACCCCAAGAAGGAAAGAAACGCAGTCCTCGAGGCAAAGAAGCTGGGTATCCCGGTTATTGCTATCGTAGACACCAACTGCGATCCTGACGATGCCGATTACGTGATCCCCGGTAACGACGACGCGATCCGTGCAATCAAGTTGATCTCCTCCACGCTTGCAGATGCCATCATCGAGGGCAAGCAGGGCGAGGAAACCGCTGAGGCTGAGGCAGAAGCAGAGGCAGTTGAGGCTGCTGACGCAGAGTAATTCATTTTTGGAGGATTGAAAAATGGCTAACATTACAGCAAAAGACGTAGCAGAGCTCCGCAAGAGAACCGGTATCGGTATGATGGAGTGCAAGAAGGCTTTGGTCGATGCAAACGGCGATATGGACGCTGCAATCAAGATCCTTCGTGAGAAGGGTGAGCTCAAGGCTGAGTCCAAAATGGCTACCAGAATTGCAGCTGACGGTGTCGTTGAGATCCTGAAGGAAGGCAATTACACCGCAATGATTGAGGTTAACTCCGAGACCGACTTCGTTGCAAAGAACGAGACCTTCAAGGAGTTCGTTGGCGAGCTGCTGAAGATCATCATCGCACAGAAGCCCGCAGATCTCGACGCTCTGATGGCTTGCAAGTACGACGATGAGATGAACGTTGACGCAAAGGTTAAGGAAATGATCTTCAAGATCGGCGAGAAGCTGACCATCCGTCGCTTTGTCGTTGTTGAGGGCATCACCAGCACCTATATTCACGGCACGGGCTCCATCGGTGTTATCGCTAAGTTCGAGACGAACGTAGCTGATAAGGCTGAGTTCGCTGCATTCGCAAAGAACATCGCGCTTCAGATCGGTGCATATCCCACGCCTTACCTCTCTCGCGAGCAGGTTCCCGCATCCGTATTGGAGGAGGAGAAGAACATTCTTCTGGCGCAGATCGCAAACGATCCCGCAAACGCAAAGAAGCCCGAGCAGATCAAGCTGAAGATGGTCGAGGGACGCATTTCCAAGTTCTACGACAACAACTGCCTGCTTGACATGACCTACGTTAAGGACGAGGACATGAAGGTTGGCCAGTACGTAAAGGCCAGCGCAAAGGAAATGGGCGGCGAGATCGCTGTCGTTGACTTCTACCGCTTCGAGAAGGGTGAAGGGATCCAGAAGAGAGAAGAGAACTTTGCTGACGAAATCGCAAAGATGGCTGCAGGCAAGTAATCTGAACGAAAATTCAAGAGCACCTCATGGAGGTGCTCTTTTTTTGCGCCATTAAACGACAAAAATCTTTGGTTTTGGAAATAATTCTTAAAAATTGGATATTAACGTTCTGCGTTGGGTATGCTATACTGTAAATAGGCTATTTTCTGCTTTGATTTGTGAGGCGCAAAACATAAAACGGAAGGAAATAACGAAATGGGAAAATATTTTGGCACAGACGGCTTCCGTGGGGAGGCGGGTGTTACCTTAACGAGTGAGCACGCATATAAGATCGGTCGCTTTTTGGGGTGGTATTACGCACGCGGAGGCACGCACAAGGTGCAGGC
This sequence comes from Eubacteriales bacterium, assembly GCA_045661185.1. Lineage (GTDB taxonomy): Bacteria > Bacillota > Clostridia > Oscillospirales > CAG-272 > UMGS1865. Next base: position 2,309 of record JAZRFD010000134.1, read on the forward strand.
GGTGATCGGAAAGGACACTCGACGCTCCAGCTATATGCTGGAATACGCGATCGCCGCAGGGCTGGCATCATCGGGGGCTGATGCCTACATGATGCACGTCACTACCACGCCCAGTGTATCCTACGCGGTCGCGGGCGACGATTTCGATTGCGGGGTCATGATTTCCGCAAGCCACAACCCGTATACCGACAATGGGATCAAGCTTGTAAATGAAAAGGGGGAAAAGATCGACGACGAAACGATCACGCAGATTGAGCTGTACCTGGATGGCAAATATGAGCTGTTGGGGCTTGGATGCCATGACATTCCGTTTGCCACAGGTGCGGAGCTTGGACAGATCGTGGATTATTCCGCGGGCAGAAACCGGTATATCGGCTATCTGATCTCGCTTTCCAGCCGCTCCTTCCGCGATTTTCGCGTGGGGCTGGATTGCGCCAACGGTAGCGCGTGGATGATCGCCAAAAGCGTATTTGACGCGTTGGGGGCCAAGACCTATACCATCAACGCTGACCCGAACGGGCTTAACATCAATCGTAACGCGGGTTCAACGCACATCGAGGTGCTGGCGGAGTATGTCAAAAAGGAAGGCCTTGACGTTGGCTTTGCCTTTGACGGTGATGCCGACAGATGCATCGCTGTGGATGAGAAGGGAGAGGTCGTCAACGGCGACCACATCCTTTACGTGCTTGCTATGCAGATGAAAAAGCGCGGAGATTTGGTTAACAATACGGTTGTGACCACGATTATGTCCAATATGGGGCTTTACCGCGCGCTGCAAAAGGCGGGGATTTCGTATGAGCAGACGACGGTTGGCGACCGATACGTGTATGAAAATATGCGTGCCACGGGAAACTGCATCGGCGGCGAGCAATCGGGGCATATTATTTTGAGCAAGTATGCCACAACGGGAGACGGAATCCTGACCGCGATCAAGCTTATGGAGGCGGTCGTATCCGAAAAAATGACGCTTTCCAGACTGGCCGAGCCCGTGCAAATGCTTCCGCAGGTCACCAAAAACGTCCGTGTGGCGGATAAGGCGGCGGTGCGACAGCATTCTGCTGTCAAGGCGCTGATCGCGGATATCAGTGAGCGTCTTGGAAACAATGGGCGGATTCTTCTTCGCGAAAGCGGAACCGAGCGCGTGATCCGTGTGATGGTGGAGGCACCTACCACGGAGCTTTGTGAGGACTATACCGGCGAGGTTGTGTCGCAAATTGTGTCACTTGGACTTTCTCTTACGTGACAGAGGAGGAAAACGGATGGAAGAAATGAAAACAGCCTACCTGTATCGGGAGACAGAGTGCTCGATTGCATATGCGAGCTTGATGAAATTCACCTACCCGTGGGAGGCACTTTCGTCGATTTCGGATATGATCGTGTCCCTTGGAAAAGAGCTGGATCCCACCGTGTACGACCGCATTGGCGAGGATGTGTGGATCGCCAAAAGCGCGACCGTCGCGCCCACGGCGTTCATCGGTGGCCCGTGCATTGTGTGCGAGGACGCGGAGGTTCGCCATTGCGCGTTTGTGCGCAGTGCGGCGCTCATCGGGCGCGGCGCTGTGGTTGGAAACTCCACAGAGCTGAAAAACTGCATTTTGTTTGACGGCGTGCAGGTGCCGCACTATAATTACGTTGGGGATTCGATCCTTGGCTACAAGTCACATATGGGCGCGGGGGCTGTGACCTCCAACGTCAAAAGCGACAAAACGCTTGTCACCGTACGCGTAAACGGTGAGAAAATGGAAACCGGACGCAAGAAATTCGGTGCGATGCTCGGCGATTACGTTGAGGTCGGCTGCAACAGCGTTCTGAACCCCGGAACGGTCGTGGGTCCCCACACCAACATTTACCCGCTCTCGACCGTGCGCGGATACGTTCCTGCAAACAGTATTTTTAAAAGTCAGGACAATATCGTAACCAAGTCCAAATAGGACATTGCGCCTCAAAAATAGCCACCCGAAAATCAGGGGATCCATCTAAAATATTGCGAGACTTTTTGACGCGGTTTATACAAGCGTTTGTCTTCCAAAACCTTGTAGGTTCGAGTCTTTGATGGGTAATGATAGCGCCAGACCGCAAGCGGATCGTGTGCGAGCGGTTGACGAGGAGAGAAGTGATCGAATCTTCGGCGGATGCTTCTCCGGCGGCAGAGCCGTCGTCAATAGCAGGCTCAAATATGCGGAAAACCGCAAAACAAACCCTGCTTGATTTTTTCATACAAAGCAAATTGCCGTTCTCGGCGTACATCACGGAGAGGGGCTTTTTTGCTATATCAAAATCAAGAAAGGTGTTTTATTTATGTGTGGAATTATAGGATATACGGGACGCGAAAACGCAGTCCCGAAAATCACGGAGGGGCTCTCCGTTTTGGAATATCGCGGCTACGATTCGGTCGGTCTTGCGGCAGAAACCGATATGGGAGTGACTGTGGTCAAATGTCGCGGACGGATCGGAGATCTCAAGCAAAAGGAAGAGCTTGGGGTGTTGGCTTCAACCTGCGCGATCGGGCACACGCGTTGGGCAACGCACGGAGGGCCGTCTGACACAAACGCGCATCCGCACCGTGTCGGTCGCGTGGTGCTCGTGCATAACGGGATTATTGAAAATTATAAGGAGCTCAAGGAGCGGTTGGAGGGTCAGGGCGTACATTTTGTCTCCCAGACCGACACCGAGGTCGCGGCGGCTTTGCTGGATACATGCTATAGCGAAACGCACGATCCTCTGCGCGCGATCCGCGCCTGCGTGGAGCAGCTGCGTGGCTCGTACGCCTTTGCCATTCTGTTTGACGACCGCCCAAACGACGTCTGGGCGGTGCGTAGCGGCAGTCCCTTAATCCTTGCAAAGGGCGAGGACGGTTACTATTTAGCGTCGGACTTGACCGCGTTACTGCCGTTTTCGCGTGAATATCGCGCGATGGAGGAGGGCGAGATTGCCTACTTGACGCAAAGCTCCGCAGTGATCTTCCCATCGCTCGGTGGCGCGCAAACACCCACGTGGAGCGTTACAACGCTTTCTTCCGAGGCGGCGCAAAAGGGCGGCTACGAGCATTTTATGCTTAAGGAAATCATGGAGGAGCCCGAGGTGATCGTCAAATCACTCGCCACGCGCACGCAAACGGGCCTGCCCGATTTTGGCGTGGATGGGATCGACGAGGGCTTTTGGCGCTCGGTGCGGAGTATTCAGATCGTCGCGTGCGGCTCTGCCATGCACGCAGGACTTGTCGGCGCGCGGATATTAGAGGACTATGCCAAGGTGCCCGTCAGCGTTCACATTGCGTCCGAGTATCGCTACCACCCACCGCTTTGTCAGGAGGGAACGCTTGTGATCGTGATCTCGCAATCGGGCGAAACGGCGGATTCCTTGGCGGCGCTTCGTTACGCAAAATCCGTGGGGCTTCCCACGCTTGCGATCGTGAACGCGGTGGAAACCACCATTGCGCGCGAGGCGGACCGTCGTATTTACACCTATGCAGGCCCCGAGATCGCCGTGGCGACCACCAAGGGGTATTGCACGCAGGTGTCGGTGCTTTACCTGATCGCGGCCGCGATCGCGCATGCTTGTGCCAAAAAGCCCGAAGCGCGGATCCGCGAAACGGTTAAAAGCCTTGTAGAGGACGCGCCGCAAGCGGTTTCGATGATGCTTGAAAAATACAAGGACGAATACCGTCGCATTGCCGCAAAGCTTGCGGGGGAGAAGCATATTTTCTATATCGGACGCGGGCTTTCCTATGCAATGTCGATGGAAGGGGCGCTGAAGCTCAAGGAGATCTCCTATATCCATGCCGAAGCATACGCGGCAGGGGAGCTGAAGCACGGGACGATTTCTTTGATTGAAGAAGGAACGCCTGTGATCGCGATCTCCACGGACGCGGCGCTCTATGATAAGACCGAAAGCAACGTGCGCGAGGTGGCAAGCCGTGGCGCGCGCGTGGTGCTGATCTGCCGTGACGACATGGGAGAGGAGAATTTCTCTGCGGAGGACGTCATTTTACTACCGACGACCTCTGACGCAGCAACCCTATTTGCGGCGATGACCGCGATCCAGATGCTCGCCTACGAAACGGCGGCACTTCTCGGCTGCGACATCGACCGTCCTCGCAATCTTGCGAAGTCTGTGACGGTGGAGTGATGAATTGTGGGGAGAGGGGGACTTCTTGAAAGAAGTCCCCCTCTCCCCAACCCCCTCTCCCTTCAAGAACTTTCACATAAGAGGATCGCACCCCCGAATGGACGTCTTAACAACGTCCATTCGGGGGTGCGATGCGCTTCTGCGAAGCGCATTTTGGGGAGGGTGCATGTTTCAAAGTTACATTGGTTGGTCTCTCACTCTGGGTGAGGTGGCACGCGGAGCGTGACGGAGGAGTAGTTACAGCGATGTCGGCTTGCTCGTAGCGTGGTAAACCCCTCAATTTCAAATACGCATTTGCGCGAAGCGCACACACCCGCCGTGTACCTATCTTTTGATAGACACACGGCGGGTGTGCTTTTGTGAAAAGGTTTTAGGGAGAGAGGTTTGGAGAGAGGGGGCTTTTCCTGAAAAAGCCCCCTCTCTCCAAAATTATTCGTCCTCACTCACTCTTTTTCATCATATTCAGTACCTCGTAGATGCCGCGGATCGGAATGATATTGATCCCGTCGACCTCTGCGGGGCGTTTTTCGACGTTGCGGAAGGGTACAATGGCATGCTTGAAGCCAAGGCGCGCCGCTTCCTTGATGCGTTGTTCCAGATTGGAGACCGCGCGGCATTCGCCCGCGAGCCCCAGCTCGCCAATCGCAATGAGATCATCGGGGATGATACGGTCGGTCATCGAGGAGATCAGCGCCATCGCAACCGACACGTCGGACGCGGGCTCGTCGAGATGCAAACCGCCGATGACGTTCAGATAGACGTCGTTTTGATAGAATTTGAGCCCCAAGCGCTTTTCAAGCACTGCAATGATCAGGCACATACGGTTGTAATCAATACCGTTTGTCGTGCGGCGCGGTGCGGGGAATGCGGTGGGGGTAACCAAAGCCTGAATTTCCGCGATGAGCGGGCGCGTTCCCTCAAGCGTGCAGACCGCGCAGTTGCCCGAAATGTTCTTCGGCCGCCCCGCAAGCAGCATTTCGGACGGATTTTCCACCTCCAAAAGACCCTTGTCGGTCATTTCAAACACACCGATCTCGTTGGTCGAGCCATAGCGGTTTTTGATCGCGCGGATAATGCGGTACGCCTGCTGACGCTCGCCCTCAAAATAGAGCACCGCGTCCACCATGTGCTCCAGCACCTTCGGCCCCGCGATCGAGCCCTCCTTGTTCACGTGTCCGACCATGATCACCGAAATGCCGTCGGATTTTGCCTTGTTGATAAAGGAAAGTGCGGTTTCCTTGACCTGAGTGATGCTACCGGGCGTGGAGTTGACTGATGCCGAGTAGATGGTCTGGATCGAGTCCACGATCATGACGTCGGGCTTTATTTTATCAATTTCCTTAAGAATGTTCTCGATATTGGTTTCAGTCAGGATGTAAAGGGAAGAGCCGAGAACGCCAAGCCGCTTTGCGCGGAGCTTGAGCTGACCGCCCGATTCCTCGCCCGAAATATAAAGCACGCGGCGTGTACCGCCCAAAGCATCGCAGATCTGCATCAGAAGCGTGGATTTACCGATACCGGGCTCACCCGAAAGCAGCACCACCGAGCCGTGCACCAAGCCACCGCCCAGCACGCGGTCAAGCTCCGAGAGCCCCGTTCCTTGGCGCATGTAGTCGGGAATCTCCAGATCCTGAAATCCCACCGCGCGATTTTCTCCCGCGCCAGGGATCATGCTCACACGCTTGGGGGCGCTCGATGCGGGCGCTATTTCCTGCACGTCCTCAACAAAGGAGTTCCAAGCACCGCACGAGGGGCACTTTCCGAGCCACTTGGGGCTCTTATGTTCGCATTCCGAGCAGATGTAAAACGTTTTTAAGCCTTTCATACTTCCAAGCCTTTCATAGTGTTAAAACTATTATAGCTCATTTTTGCGTGTTTTGCAAGAGCTTTTTATTCTTCAAATGCAAGAATCCCACAAAAGATCGTAAATGCCAGCTGCTGCCTGTATTCCTCGGTCGCAAGAAGCGCCGCCTCGTCGGGATTGGAGAGAAATCCGCACTCTACAAGGATCGCGGGGACGGTTAAACGGTGCATCAGATAAATGCCGCTTCCGGCGGCGCTGACATGGCGGTTATTGTCGGGCTGGAGCACCGATTTGGCGGTGCTTTGCACACAGTCGGCAAGCGTGCGCGACACGGGATTGTTGGGAGAATACCACACCTGAAGCCCGTGGCACGAGGAAAGGGGATAGGTGTTCATGTGAATGCTGACAAAGATACAGTCGGGCGTTTCCTCAGCGATCCGTAGTCTCTCTGCCGCATCGAGCGCCTTTTTTCGCCCCTCGTAATCAGCGTTTTTGTCGTAAAGAAGCGTGTCGGTCTCGCGCGTCAGCACGACGCTGATTCCGTTTGCCATGAGCATATCGCGCAACAGGAGCGCTACGGCAAGATTGACGTCCTTTTCCACAAGACCGTCAGCGCTCATTGCCCCTCCGTCCTCACCGCCGTGCCCCGCATCCAGAACAACCGTTATCGAGCGCGTTTTGGTCGCAACGGCAGGCATTTCAAGGGTTGGGGATATGTAGCGGATAGAAAAATGCGACAGGAGCGAGCAGCAAAAAAGAAAGGCGAAAAAAAGGGAAAGCACGGGCTTTAGCGAAAAAGCGCGAGGACAGTTCATGGCGCGCCTCCTTTCAAAACGGGTTGCTACCGATTTTATGCATAAAAAGATGAAAATATTCATTTTTACCGTTGACATTTTTGGATTTTGTTGTATAATAGATATGATGGATTAATATGCGATACTGTGCCCCCGTGGCGCAGAAGCCAAAGAAAGGACACCTACAATATGGCAGGAATGACGAGAAAAGAAGCAAGACAAGAGGCATTTCAACTGCTGTTTGAAACCGAATTCCGCACGGACGCAGACCCCAACGCAATCTACGCGCTCTCCAAGGAGGATCGTGACATCGCAGAAAACGATTACGTCAAGGCGGTTTATTTCGGTGTGCGCGAGCATCTGGAGGAGATTGACGAGGTGATCATGCGTCACTCCAACGGATGGAAGCCGGGGCGCATCACGCCCGTTTCCAGAAGCGCTATGCGCCTTTGCATTTACGAAATGAAATACATGGAGGAGATCCCCCTGGCGGTGTCGATCAACGAGGCGATCGAGCTTGTCAAGACCTTTGACGACGCCAAAATGCGCGCATTTGTCAACGGCGTGCTCAACGGCGCCAAATCCGAGATCGAAGCGGCGCGGGCATGACGGACGTTTTCGTTGGGATCGACACCAGTAACTATACTACGTCGGCGGCGGTCTGCACGGCGGACGGCCGCGTGATCGCCAACATCAAAGCCCTCTTGCCCGTGAAAGCGGGGGAGTGCGGGCTGCGACAGAGCGACGCGGTGTTTACGCACGTCAAAAATCTGCCTACGGTCATGGCGCAATTGCGTGACGTATTGCGTGATGCGCACGTGTGCGCGGTTGGCGTGTCACGTACCCCGCGCGACGAGGAGGGTTCTTATATGCCGTGCTTTCTCTCGGGCGTGGCGGCGGCAGAGTCGCTGGCAGCGGCGATCAACGCTCCCGTTTTTCCGTTTTCACATCAGAACGGGCACATCATGGCGGCGGCGTATTCGTCGGGCGCTATGGATACGCTTTTGCAAAATCCGTTTCTGGCGTTTCACGTTTCCGGCGGCACGACAGAGGCCTTGCACGTAAGACCCGATCGCGTGGGCTTTGCGGTTTCGCTCGTTGGTGAAACGGCGGATCTGAACGCAGGGCAGGCCATCGACCGCGTGGGTGTGATGATGGGACTTTCTTTCCCGTGCGGAAAGGAGATCGAAGCGCTTGCCGCACAGAATACGCGTGCCTTGCCGCGTCCGCGTGTGAGCGTAAAGAACGGCATCTGCAATCTTTCGGGATTGCAAAATCTTGCCGAAAAGCTGTGGCGTGAAACCGAGGATCGCGCATACGTCAGCGCGTTTGTGCTTTCCTTTGTCGGGGAAACGCTCAAAAAAATGACAGAGCAGCTGGACGCGCGCTATCCGTCGCTCCCCGTGGTATACGCGGGCGGCGTGATGAGCAACCGCTATTTGCAGGCGGTCTTGGCGGTGCGCCCCGATACCTATTTTGCCGAGCCGCAGTTTTCGGCTGACAACGCCGTGGGCATTGCATTGCTCTGTCGGCAAAAATATTTGAATCCATAGCAGAAGAAGGGAGGGCAGTGCATGATCCAAAAGGATCCGTTATCGGTCACACAGGTCAACGAGTATCTTAAAATGATCCTTGACGGTGACCGCGTTTTATCCAACGTGTTCGTGCGTGGCGAGCTCTCCAATTTCAAAACCTATTCCTCGGGGCATTCTTATTTTACCCTCAAGGATGAAACGGGGCAATTGCGTTCGGTCATGTTCCGCTCCTATGCCGCGCGTCTTGCGTTCAGACCCATGGACGGTATGCGCGTCATCGCGCACGGGCGTGTGTCGGTGTATCCCGAGGGAGGACAGTACCAGCTTTACGTGGACGAGCTGATCCCCGACGGCGCGGGCTCATTGGCTTTGCGCTTTGAGCAGATCAAGCGTCAGCTTGCCGCGGAGGGGCTCTTTGATGAGGATCGCAAAAAGCCGCTACCGCAAATGCCCATGCGCATCGGCGTGATCACGTCCCCATCGGGCGCGGCGGTTCACGATATTATAAACATTTTGGGAAGGCGCTTTCCGTGCGCGCAAATGATTCTGTTCCCGTCGCAGGTGCAAGGGGCCGAGGCGCCCATGCAGCTGATCGCGGGCTTGGAGTTTTTTCAAGCCACCGATCTTGTCGACGTGATCATTCTCGGGCGCGGCGGGGGCTCTGCGGAGGATCTGTGGGCGTTCAACGATGAAGCGTTGGCGCGCGCGGTTGCCGCGTGTCGCATTCCCGTCATCTCTGCGGTGGGACACGAGAGCGACTTCACGATCTGTGATTTCGTAGCGGATCGACGTGCCCCCACACCGAGCGCGGCGGCAGAGCTTGCCGTTCCCGTGCTGGGAGATATTTTGCAGGGCTTGCGTTCCACGGGCAAGCGGCTCGGTGCTTTGATGGAGCAGCGGATCGTGCAGGAAAAGCGTATTTTACAGACCTACGCCTCGGCGCGCGTGTTTGCGCGTCCCGAGCAGATGCTGGAGCCCTACCGCATTCGATTGGACGAGCGTGAGGCAACGCTGGAGCGCATGGTTCAGGGGCTTTTGAGCGACACACAAAAGCAGCTTGCAAGCGTCGCGGGACGCGTGGAGGCACTCAGCCCGCTGGCGGTCCTGTCACGCGGATATGCCGCGATCTCCAAGGGAGAGCAAACGGTGACGCTGGCCGAGAAATTGAATGCGGGCGACGTATTGCAGATCCGTTTTTCGGACGGAGCTGTAAGCGCTACGGTAAACGGAAAGGAACAATAACATGACGAAGAAAAACATGACCTTTGAGGCGGCAATGGCGCGTCTTGAGGAAATATTGCATATGCTTGAAAACGGCAGCGAGGGGTTGGATCATTCCCTGAAGCTTTACGAGGAGGGAATTTCTCTCATCCGCGCGTGCTCTGAAAAATTGGAGAGCGCCGAGCAAAGCGTCAAGGTTCTGCAAATGCAGGAGGACGGTACGGCGGCTCTTGTGGAGTTTGAGGAGGGCGCGGAATGATTGCGGAGGCTTTGGAGCTGTTATTGCATCGCGACGCGGTGATGACCGAGGACGCATTGCGCGGATATTACGAGGAGGATGCGGATATCAAGGAGCTGCTTGACGCAGAGCGCTACAGCCTTTTCGCGGGCGGTAAGCGGATCAGACCCGCTCTTACTCTGGAGTTCTGCCGTTTGTTTGGCGGTGACGACGCGGCTGCCTTGCCGTTTGCATGCGCCGTGGAAATGATCCACACCTATTCGCTGATTCACGATGATCTTCCGTGCATGGATGATGACGAATTGCGTCGTGGAAAGCCCACCAATCACAAGGTGTTTGGCGAGGCGACCGCCCTTTTGGCGGGGGATTCCTTGCTTACGGGTGCCTTTGAGGCGGCGGCTTCCAACACCGAGGCGGGTGCTGAAGCATCAGCCGTTGCCGTAGCGTACCTTGCAAGCTGTGCGGGGCGGTACGGAATGGTAGGCGGTCAGATCATGGATCTGGCGGGTGAGAACAGAGATCTGACCTTGGATGAGCTTTTAAAGCTCCATTCCTTGAAAACGGGTGCTTTGATCAGTGCAGCGGCGGTGCTTGGCGCTTTGGCGGCGGGCGTGACGCTGAATGATCCGCGCATGCGCGACGTGGTCACGTACGCGGAAAACATCGGGCTTGCGTTCCAGATCGTGGACGATATTCTGGATGCAACAGGTGACGCGGCGACGCTTGGAAAGAATGTGGGCGTGGATGCGGCACACAAAAAGAGCACCTTTTTGAGCTTTTACTCGGTCGAGGAGGCACGCTTCTATGCCGAAACGCTGACGCGCGAGGCGACCGACGCGCTTCGCAAATACCCTGAATCCGACGCTCTGCGCTCCTTGGCAGAATGGCTCTGCACGAGAACCAAATGAGAGCAGACGTTTATCTGACCGAAAACGGATACGCGTCAAGCCGTGGCCGCGCGAGACTCATGATCGAGAGCGGCGGCGTGACGGTGGACGGCGTTCCCATCAAAAAGCCCGCGCAGGAGATCTCCGACGGCGTGCATACGGTGAGCGTCGAGGATCCGCTCCGATACGTCAGCCGCGGAGGCCTTAAGCTGGAGGGGGCGCTGGATGCCTTTGGGATTGATCCCGCGGGCAAAACGGCTCTTGACGTAGGCGCATCCACGGGCGGCTTTACAGATTGCCTTTTGCAGCGTGGCGCGGTACGTGTATATGCCGTGGACGCGGGCGAGGGACAGCTTGCAAAAAAGCTTTGTGACGATGAGCGTGTGATCTCGCGCGAGCATCTCAATGCGCGTGACCTGACCTCCGACGATATTGACGGAGCACGGGTCGACCTGATCGTCATGGACGTGTCCTTTATTTCGGCAACCTATATCATTCCGCGCTTTCCCGCGCTTTTGCGCGAGGGGGGCGAGGCGATCCTGCTCGTCAAGCCCCAGTTTGAGGTCGGCAAAGCGATGCTTGGAAAAGGGGGGATCGTCAAGGATCCCGCGGCGCACCGATACGCCATCGAGCGCGTATGTGACTGCGCACGCTCGGTAGGCCTCATCCCCATGGGGCTGATCCCGTCTCCCATTACGGGCGGAGATGGAAATCGCGAGTTTCTGATCCGGCTTTCCATGGAGAGCACAAGTGTGCTGACGGCACAGGATATTCGGCGTGTTGCCGATCGAAAATCAACCGAAAGGAGTTGATGACGGTGTTAAAAATTGCACTGCTTACGAATTTCAATATACATGAAAAGGCGAATGCCGCTATGAAGGTAGCGGAGCGTCTGCAAAAAGAGGATTGCGAGATCCTTATTGCCGCATTCAACCGCGAAAAGGTGGCGCGCCTGCAAAATGAGGCACGCGCGTTTCGATTCTTACCCCTGGAGCAGGTGTACGCCGAGTCGGATATTCTGATCGTTCTGGGCGGTGACGGTACCATTCTGGAGGCGGCGAGACGAGCGGCACAAAGAGGCACGCCCATTTTGGGGATCAACCTCGGGCGTCTTGGCTACATGGCGGAATTGGAGATCGGGGAGCTGGATCAGCTTTCGCGTCTTTTCAGCGGGGAATATACCCTTGAAAAACGCTCGATGCTGCGTGTGGAGCTGCTTTCAAACGGAGAATTACGCTCCTTCTGCTATGCGCTCAACGATGCCGTGATCTCCAACGGAAGCGTATCGCGTATTATCGACGTAGAGCTTTCCGAGGGCGGCAGCCGCGTGGCAACCTACCGCGCTGACGGCTTGATTATTGCAACGCCCACGGGATCGACCGCATATTCCATGTCTGCGGGCGGTGCAATCGTGGATCCGCGTGTGGAATGCTTCTGCGTGACCCCTATTTGTCCCCATTCCTTCACCGCGCGGCCGCTGATCTTTGCGGACAGCTCGACCTTGGAGGTGCGCAATATCTGTGCGCGTGAAAAAATGCTTTATCTGACGGTGGATGGACGAATGAACTTTGAGCTGTACCGCAATCAAGTGGTGCGCATCACGAAATCCTCGATGCAAACCAATCTGATCCGACTCAAATCCTGCGGATTTTATAAAAAGCTTTGGCTAAAGATGACGGGCTCACAGGGTGACCGCAAAACGACCGATTAAGGAGCGTGGCAGAGATGAAACGAAACAGACAGGAAAAAATGCTGGAGCTGATCTCCAGATATGAGATTGATACGCAGGACGAGTTGATCGCGCGCTTGCGCGAAAACGGATATGACGTTACGCAGGCAACGGTCTCCCGTGACATTCGTGAATTGAAGATCGCCAAAATGACCACAGGCAAGGGCACCTATCGCTACGTGCTTCCCAAGCAAGTGGATCACGGCTCGGGCATGAAGCTGAACGCCGCGCTCATTGATTCCATCGTCAGCGTGGACTACGCCTGCAACATCGCGGTGCTGAAAACCTACCCGGGCATGGCAAACGCCGTGGCAGTCGGAATTGACGCGATGAATATGCAGCAGATTCTCGGATGTGTCGCGGGTGACGATACCATTATGGTCGTGTCGCGCGACGAGGAATGTGCCAAAAATATCGCGGAGCGCTTCCGTGGACTGATGAAGAACGTCTGATATGCTGAAATCCCTACATATTGAAAACATCGCGGTCATCCGCCGCGCCGATATGGATCTTCAAAACGGCTTTTCCGTTCTGACGGGAGAGACGGGCGCGGGCAAATCCATGATCGTGGATAGCATCAATCTGTTGCTTGGCAATCGCATGTCGCGTGAGATCATTCGCTCGGGCGAGAGTCAGGCCACGGTGCGCGCCGTGTTTGAAGACCTTGGAGAGAGCGTGCGCGCGCGTCTTGGCGAAATGGGCTTTTCCTGCGAGGACGGGACGCTGATGCTTCAGCGTACGCTGAACGCGGACGGTCGCTCGCAGACCCGTCTTGACGGGCAGATCATCACGCAAGCGGTACAAAAGGAGATCGCGGCAATGCTGGTCAGCATCCACGGTCAGTCCGATAACCAAAAGCTGTTACAGAAAAGCACGCATCGCGCCCTGATCGACGCATACGCCAACCCCACGTGTGAGTTGGCGGCATACACTGAGGCCTATGAAGCACTTTGCCAAGCTCGAACAAGGCTTGAATCGGTTTCGCACGACGAGGCTGAAAAGGTGCGTTTATGTGAAATGCTGCGCTACCAGATCGAGGACATTGATGCGCTAAAACTGAAGGATGGCGAGGAGGAGGTACTCACGCGAGAGCGTGACCGTCTTGCCAACGCCGAGCAGATCAACCGACAGGTGCACCTTTCCTACCGCGCTCTGCGAGGGAGTGAAAAGGGAAGCGCCTACGACCTGATCCGTCGCGCGCAAAACGCGCTTTCTTCCTTGGAAAGCCTTGTGGAAGGTGCGGACGCGTTGGCCGAGAGATTGGAGGCGGTTGCCTCCGAGGTCGAGGATATAGCCGAAACCGTGGATTCCTTTGGCGAGGAGGACATGGGAGACCCTACGGCGCGAATTGATAAGATTGAGGGAAGACTCGATGCGATCTCCAAGCTCAAGCGCAAGTACGGCGCGACGATTGCCGAGATTCTTGCGTTCCGCGCGCGCGCCGCGCAGGAGCTTGAAGCGCTGGAGCTGTCCGACGAGGAGCGCCTAAGACTTGAAAAAGAGGTCAAAAGCCTGACGCGCACCGCAAAGGAACGCGCGGCGGCTTTTACCGCTGTGCGCATACGCGCGGCTGGTGAGGTTGTGGCGTCTGTAACGGAATCACTGACGTTTTTGGATATGCCCAAGGTGCGGTTTGAGGTCAGGATCTCGCCTGCCGAGCTTTCGGAGCACGGCGCGGATGATGTTGAGTTCCTGATTGCCACCAACCCGGGCGAGCCGTTGGCACCGATGATCAAAATCGCGTCGGGCGGTGAGCTTTCACGCATCATGCTGGCACTGCGTTCGGTGATCAACGACCGTGAGGGAGCCGACACCGTGATCTTTGACGAGATCGACACGGGTGTGTCCGGCAAAACCGCGCGTAAGATCGGCATTAAGCTATCACACACGGCAAAGAATACGCAGGTGCTGTGTGTCACGCACTCGGCGCAGATCGCGTCCTTGGCAGATACGCATTACCGCAT
>JAZRFD010000135.1:0-3014 GCA_045661185.1 Eubacteriales bacterium
TTTCATACCACTTTGGCAGAAAGGAGAACGCTATGAAAAAACGGATTTTTGCCCTTTTCTTATTGCTGTCTGTGTTGTGCTTATCGGCGTGTCAAGGCGCGGACACATCCGCAACAACCAAAGAGCCGACGGGAACGACAACCCCGCCACCCTCCACGCCCCCGGAACCCGCTCCGATTGAGCTGCAAAAATACACGCCTTATTTTGAGATGGTGCAAAGTTCGGATATTTCTCTTGCCAATTTTAACCTTTCTGAATCCGAGATATTTAAACGCTGTCCTGCCGATTGGCATGGTGACGACAATCTCAGTTTCAAGGAGGAGGAAGTTCCCAATATTTTATGGCAATGGGATGGTATGGAATTTAATGCTCAATATGTACGGACAACAAGCACAAGATTTGGGCAAGCGAGGAGAGATTTAACTCGTGAATATCTGGTCGAAGGCTACGGAACGTTAGGCTATGACCAAAAAACAGGCGATTGGGTGACTTTAAATTTTAGTTCATCAGAAGAAATTGACAAAAATCCACCCACCGAAAAACTCACCCAAGAAGAGTGCCGCGTCATTGCCCAACAACATATCGACAATTACCTTGCTATGTACGCACCTAATATTGACCTAGGCACCTATACGTTTGAGGACATGGGGCTTAGAGGCATCGGCTTGCATAAGTATTACTATTTTTCATACAAAAAAATCGTAGACGGATATTTGTTTGCCTACGCTTCCATAGGATGCGGCATTACAGAATATGGAAGTTTAGTTTATTTCCGCCGTGCCGATGACTACAGTGAGCTTGAAGAGCAATTGAATAGGATCGATTGGGAATTGATCAATGAAAATCTTGCACAGACAGCCGAGGATATTATCAATCAAAACCCCGATTTGAATATAACTTATGAAATTGTAAAGGGGTATTTTGAAAAGTTAGTAGACGGAAGTTATATTTATCATGGCGGACTTCAATTCAATTTTTCGCCAACAGAATCCGCAGTGCTCGCGTTCATTATTCCTGTGTAGCAATTAAAATTTCGATGTTTATCCCCCGCCGTGGCGGGGGAAACACAACCCCGCCCGAGCGCGTTTGCGCTCGGGCGGGTTGCTTTTATGTGCTTATTTCTGGGGATCCATGTACTGCCAGTAGATGGTGAGGTAGTTGATGCCCGACCACAGGGTGAAGAACAGCATGAGCGCCGTGGTAGCCGTGGAGAGCGGCAGGTAGGTCTCCCACGCGCCAAGGTCTACAAGCGGATAAACGATGCGTTCGCCAAGGCAGCAGACCACGCACGCGATCTGCACGCAGGTCTTGATCTTGCCGAGCATATTGGCGGCACCCACGTGACCGCTGGAGCTAGATGCAACAAGACGGATCGCGGTGACCGCCAGCTCGCGGAAGATGACCAGCATCACGGCAACCATAAACAGCGCCTTGAACCAAAGGGGCGTGGCGGGGGTGAGCATGGTCTTATAAAGAATGACGAGCATGGCGCCGATGACCATGAACTTATCCGCCAGAGGATCGAGGAACTTACCGAAATCGGTTACAAGGTTATACTTGCGCGCGATTTTGCCGTCGAGCATATCGGTAAGAGACGCCGCAACGAAGAGTACGAGTCCTGTGGCATTTGCCCACGTGGTGTCCCAGATCATCATAATGACCACGAACACGGGCACCATGCAAAGGCGCAGGACGGAAAGCTTATTGGGAAGATTCATTTTCATAACTGTCAACCTCTTTTTCTTTTTTATTTATTTTGCCGTGACGACGTTGCCGTACAGGTCGTAATCGACCACGTCACGCACCTTGACCTTAACAAACGAGCCGGGCGCGATGCGATGCTCACTCTTGAAATAGACCTTGCCGTCGATCTCGGGCGCGTCTGCGGTGCTTCTGCCGAAATGCACCTCCGCCACGGGATCGTAGTCCTCACAGATCACGTCCACGGTCTTGCCGACCTTCTCGCGGTTGAGCTCCTCGTTGATCTCCATCTGCATCCGCATCAAAATATCCATGCGGTCGAGCTTGACCTGCTCGTCGATCTGATCTGGGAAATCGTACGCGGGGGTATCCTCCTCGCGCGAGTAGGTAAACACGCCCGCGTGATCGAATTTCTGCTCCTTGACGAACGTGCAAAGCTCCTCAAAGTCCGCCTCGTTCTCGCCGGGGAACCCGACGATGAAGGTGGTGCGGATGACGATGTCGGGGATCTCGCGCTTGAGCTTTTCAAGCACGCCTCTCACCGTTTTGCCGTCGCCGTGGCGGTTCATGGCCGAGAGCATGCGGTCGCTGATGTGCTGCAGGGGCAGGTCGATGTATTTCAGCACGCGCGGATTGTCGCGGATCTCCGCGATCAACTCGTCCGTGATCTTATCGGGGTAGCAATATAGCAGACGAATCCACGGGATCGAGGTCTGCTCGGTAAATGCGCGCAACAGCTTTGCCAAGGAGTATTCGCCGTAAAGGTCAAGTCCGTAGCGCGTAATGTCCTGCGCCACCACGACCAATTCCTTGACACCAAGGGACTCCAGATCCTTCGCCTCTGCCACCAGCTCCTCCATCGGGCGCGAGCGGAACTTGCCGCGGATCGACGGAATCGCGCAATAGGCGCAACGGTTGTCGCAGCCCTCCGCGATCTTGATATATGCCGAATAGTCGGGCGTTGTGATCACGCGGTCGCCGCCAAGGCGCACCGTGTCCTTATCCTCGTGCGAAAAATACTTCCGCTTTGAGCCTTTTTTCTTTTTGGTGGTCACCGCCTCGATCGCTTCCACGATATTGTGAATGCTTCCCACACCCAGCACCGCGTCCACCTCGGGCAGCTCCTCGAAAATTTTCTCGCCGTAGCGTTCCGCCAAGCACCCCGTGACGATAATCGCCTTGAGGTGACGGTTCTTTTTGAGCCACGCTACGTCAAGAATGTTGTCGATCGCCTCCCGCTTTGCGCTCTCGATAAACGCGCAGGTGTTGACGATGATCACGTCTGCCTCGATATCCTCGGGCGTGATCTCATA
>JAZRFD010000136.1:0-3128 GCA_045661185.1 Eubacteriales bacterium
TTGACCTTGAGATTCTCACACCCCTCAAACGAGGACGCAAATACGTGCGTGATACTGTTGGGAACCGTAATACTCGTCAGGTGCGTGCAATCCTTGAACGCGGATTCTGCAATCCCTCCTACGAGCTTTCCCTCGTGGAAGCTGGGAACAACCACGTCCGTATCGGTGCAGGTACCGATACCTACGACGATATAGGAGTCTATGGATTCGTCAAACTCAAATTCCAAGCCCACGCTCTCGGTTTCATCCGAGGGGCCCGATGTAGACGAGGAAGGTCCGTCGTCATCGTCTTTTCCGCCGCCGCTTTTACCGTTGCTGCATCCGCACAAAACGCACGCAAGCGTCAAAAGCAATGCGGAAAGAATCAGCATCAGTTGCTTTTTCATGTGTCTTTTCCTCCAAAACTAAAAATGAGCAAGCCGAAGGGGCACGAATGACACCTCTCTCCGATTGCCGCCAAGTCGGGCTTCGTACCCGTTGACTGTTTTTATTGTATCACCCATTAAAATGTCAACAGTATTTAAAAAATAACCTCTCGAATCTTTTCCAAAAGCCCTTGCAAGCGGGCGGAAAGTGTGGTATAATAAAAAAGATAGAACCAATTCTGCTTTTTCGAAAGGAAATACTGCATTATGAAAGCTGCACAACTGAAAGAAGCGATTCTCGGCGGCGAATTCGACGCGAGATTTACCTACATCTACGGCGCTGACGCGCTGGACGCGCAAAAGGCGCGTTATGCGGCGGCTGTTGACGCGTTTGCCTCGCTCTACGGCGCTGACCGAGACGCGGCTCTCTACTCCGTTGCGGGCAGAAGCGAGCTTTCGGGCAACCACACCGACCACAACCACGGCTGCGTGGTAGCGGCGTCCATTGACCTTGACATCATCGCGGTGGCCGCTCCCTCCGAGTCCCCCGTGATCCGTGTCAAGAGCGAGGGGTTCCCCGAGGACGTGGTCAATATCAATGAGTTTACCGCTCCCCGCGAGACCCCCGAGGGGCACTCCGACGAGCTGATTGCCGGTATGGTCGCGGGATTCCGCAAGGATGGCTACGCGGTTGGCGGCTTTGACGCTTACACCACCTCCAACGTCCTCAAGGGCTCGGGTATTTCCTCCTCCGCGGCGTTCGAGGATATGATCGGTAACATTCTCAACCACATTTACAACGACGGTCGCGTTGACAACGTGGAAATCGCAAAGCTTGCACAGTACGCCGAGAACAAGTTCTTCGGCAAGCCCTGCGGACTGATGGATCAGGTCGCGTGTGCCGTTGGCGGCATTGTGGCGATCGACTTCTGCGATCCCTCGAAGCCCGTGATTGAAAAGATCGACTTTGACATTACTGCGGCAGGCTACAACCTCTGCATTACCAACACGGGCGGCAACCACGCGGATCTCACCGACGATTACGCATCCGTCCCCGCTGAGATGAAGGCGGTTGCGGCATGCCTTGGTAAGGGCTTTTTGCGTGAGGTATGCGAGTGCGACGTGATCGCAAATCTTCCCATGCTGCGTGAAAAATGCGGTGACCGCGCCGTGATGCGCGCGCTCCACTTCTTTGCTGAAAACCGCCGTGTGGCAAGCCAAAAGGCAGCACTTTTGGCAGGCGACCTGCCCGCATTTTTTGAGGGCGTCAAGGCATCGGGACGCTCCTCCTTCTGTTATCTGCAAAACGTCTACACCACCAAAAACGTATCCGAGCAGGGTGTATCCTTGGCGCTGTGTCTGTCCGAGAGACTGCTCTCTGACAAGGTAGCCGCTTGGCGCGTACACGGTGGCGGCTTTGCGGGTACGATTCAGGCGTTCGTTCCTGCAGACTGCGTTGCCGACTACCGCGCTGCGATGGACGCGGCATTGGGAGAGGGGCGCTGCATGGTGCTGCGCATCCGTCCCGTCGGTGCTGTTAAAATCTGATCATTTTGGGGGAAGGAAGAGCCTTCTTGAAAGGGTTCTGCCTTCCCCCGTATCCCCTTACTAAGGAGCTTTATGAAACCCGAAAAGAAAAAGCTGATGCTGCAGCTGTTGATCAATTCCGCTCTTTTGATCACGCTTTATTTTGTTGCGGTGTATGGGCTGACCTTCCCTATGGAGATTCTGTATCTCGTGGCAAGCGCGGTTCTCGGACTGTATTTTGTGATTTACAACAAGGGCTTTACGCGCCGCGGTGTCTCGCCCGAAATGCTTCCCGCTACGATGAGCGCGGCAGAAAAGCAGGCGTTTATCGAGGACGGTGAGAGGCGGATGGAAAAATCGCGCTGGGTGCTGACCTTTCTTGCACCGATGCTGCTCTCTCTTTGTATTGATCTTTTGATCATGCTGGTTCTCCCCATGCTCGGAGGTGCGAATTGATGCGCGACGTCCGAGTGCTCTCTTTGTATTCCGGCTCGACCGGAAATTCCTTTGCGATCTGCGCGGGCGAGGACTGTATTTTAATCGACGCGGGCAAAAACGCCAAGCAGCTTTGCACATCGCTTGCGTCAGCGGGAATCCCGCTTGAGTCCGTACGCGCGATCTTTCTCACGCACGAGCACAACGACCACACCGCCGCTTTGTCCGTCTTTCTCAAAAAGCATCCCATCCCCGTCCATCTTCCGATGGGTTGTGTGTACAAGCTGGTGGGAGACCCCGCGATCGCATCGCATCTGTGTGCGCACCCACCGATCTATGAGGAAACGATCGGTTGCATGACCGTGACCTCCTTCCCCACGCCGCACGACAGCCGCGCTTCGGTGGGCTATCGCATTGAAATTGACTCCGGTGACGGTATTTATCGCGTGGGATACGCGACCGACATCGGGTACGTGTCTCGCGACGTGGAGTCGGGACTCCTCGGCTGTGACGCCGTGGTGCTGGAAAGCAACCACGACGAGGAGATGCTGATCGAAGGCATTTATCCCCAGCATCTCAAGCAGCGCATTCTCTCCCGCCGTGGGCATCTGTCCAACCCCGACAGTGCCGTTTTTGCGTCACGTCTGTGCGCATCCGGCACCAAAAGCCTGATGCTTGCGCACCTGAGCCAAGAAAACAACACCCCCGACACCGCCTACGATGCCTGCGTCAGCGCAATTGCCGACGCGCGCGTACATATCTGCGTCGCTTCTCCCGACCGTATTACGGAAATGGAGCTTT
>JAZRFD010000137.1:0-8465 GCA_045661185.1 Eubacteriales bacterium
AGCGATCCTAATATCTGCAAGACCTGTCCTTGCAGAGAACAGTGTACAAGATCCAAGGACTGCCAAAAGACGGTGACACGGCACGTATGGGAAGAATACATGGAAAAGGTCGATGATTACCGCCATACGCCTTGGGTGAAGGATCTATACGATATGCGCAAGCAGAAGATTGAGCGAGTGTTTGCCGATGCAAAGGTAAAGCACGGCTTGCGTTACACGCAGTTGCGTGGTCTTGCAAAGGTTACGATGCAGGTCACGCTTACTTTTGCGTGCATGAATTTAAAAAAGTTAGCCAAATGGAAGAGGAGATCCTCCTCTCCAACCTCGTTTTTTACCTCTTTTTCGCTCTTCTTTCAAAATATTTTCTATTCCATACAGAAAAGCGTTCACGCCTTGGCTTTTGCCTTCGCGTGAACGCTTTTGGTCTACAGTCTGCAGCCCCACCTCGTTTGAGGTGGGGCTTAATTTTTGTTTTACGTGTGATTGGGGTTATTTAGCGTTGAAGTCGTAGTATGGGGAGAAACTATTTGTCTCAATTAAAAGGTCGACATATCGATCAATAACTTACTGGTAGTGCCAATTAACTTGATTTTTTAATTCTGCCAGTGAAAAATTGGGAGATAGTTCTTCTACTTCCAAATGCGCAACAATTTTTTGCTTGTTATAATTCCACACAACAAAATACGTCATCATATTGCCATTTGAATTTTTTGTTTGCACGAGGTATATGCATTGATTAGTAGAATAATCGTGCAACCAAAGATCCATTATTTGCGATTCGAGAACCGAAAAATAGTTGGCACATGCAGGTCTCAAACGGGTTGTGTCGGCATTATCACCATAGTCGAAGATTAACACATGATCAAAGCTAGCTTTTGCCGCCCTACGTGACATTTTACTCTCATTCAGCGGTTTATTCCAGTCGTTTTGCTTTTTCAGTTGCGCAATCTCATCTTTGTTGGCATCAAACAATATATAGCACACATCTTCATAAAAATAGGCGTGTTTTCGATCGTATTTCTGCAAAACTAAAATGGCGGTTTCTTTCTTGCCCGTTATATAATTTTTCGTTTTACAAGAATACAAAATGCGCCCCTGCGAATCCTCTTCCAAAATTTCCACCTTGGTGTCCGTTCCCTTCAAATCCCAAATGCGATTCCCCGGAAGAGAAACCTTGGCGACAACGAACAAAGCCTCTTGTTTCTGATAGTTAAAGGAGCATGACACCAATGGCATCAAAAGCAATATAAGTATAGCTATGCAGACAATTTTTCTTTTCATGCTCTTGCCCTCCTCTTTTAGTTAAAATACCAATCTGCAACACTTGGAGCCCACTGTGCATAGTCGCGCTGGATCCCAACACGCCTATCGGCATCGTATTCCCATGGCATACTTTCATAGTTATCAAGTAGCGTTTGATTGTTTCGAGACATTAGGTTATACACGATGGATGGTATCCCAACTTTGAAAAAATATCGCAGTGTACCCATTTCTGCCTCTTGGAGTGAGTGGCCGTGCACGTGGTGCCGCAGATGTTGCCCCATGCATCGTAGGTGTAGGTGCCGATTTTGGTGCCGCT
Organism: Eubacteriales bacterium; assembly: GCA_045661185.1. GTDB lineage: Bacteria > Bacillota > Clostridia > Oscillospirales > CAG-272 > UMGS1865. Next base: position 1,580 of record JAZRFD010000137.1, read on the forward strand.
TTCGTTATAGATAAATCACTCCTGCAAATTCAGTATACCATAAAACGTGTGGGTTGTCAAGAGGGTGGCACGAGGGGGACTTTTTTAGAAAAGTCCCCCTCGTATAAAAAATGTTCCTACTCGCCTGCCACAAGGCGCACGATGTCGCGCGCGGCGTTTGGCTTGGCGCACTTTGCCTGCTCCTCGCGCATTTGCTCGCGAAGCTCCTCCGAGCCCATCAGACGCAGACCGTAATAGAGCTGCCAGCTCATACGCTTGGAGCCGTAAGAGCAGCCTTTTTGGGCCAAAAACTTCATGTTATCGGTCTCCTGCCCCGGAATCGGCGCGGTATGAACCATGGGAATGCGACAGATCAGCGCTTCGCTTGTAGAAAGCCCGCCCGGCTTGGTATAAAGCACGTCGCACGCCATCATATAAACGGGCACGTCGGTGGTAAAGCCGACGATACGGATCTTGTTTTTCCCTGTAAATTTCTTTTCCAAGGATGCCTTGAGCGCCTCGTTTTTGCCGCAGATCACAACCATGCGGCAGTCCCCCATATACTTATACAAGCGTTTGACAAAGCGCTTCATGTTGCCCGCACCCATACTACCGCCCATGACGAGGAAGATCTTTTCATCCTCGGAAAAGCCCAGCCGCGCGCGCACCTCGGCTCTTGTGGGGAGATGGGCGAAGCGTTTACTGACGGGGATGCCGTAAGGACGCAGCATCTCACGCGGCAGTCCCTTTTCCACGTACAGATCAATCAGGGATTCATTGGGCACCACGCAAAAGTCGCACGCGGCGATCTCCTGCCAGTACGGATACCACGTGTAGTCGGTCACCACCGAAACGGTTCTCGGAAGACTATAGCCGTGCTTTTTCAGATGCGCCAACGCCTGCGAGGGCATCAGATGCGTGGCAACGATTCCATCATACGGGCCGTGCGTGTCCAAATAGCTGCGCAAGCGCTTGGCAACGACCGCACTATCCAGATAAAGAGGCGACCGAAAGCCGTTGCGGAACAGACCGCTCGTGCTGTCCGAAAAGCGATAGCCAAAGCCATACAAAAACGGAGCGCGCTTTACCAGCGTTACGTATCCATAATTGATCGCCTTGCTGAGCTTATCGCTGAGCAAGCCCAAAAAATCGACGATCTCGCCCTCGTGACCCGCCGCCTGCATTTGCTCCAAAACGGCTCTTGCGGCAGAGTTATGTCCTTCCCCCGCCTGAAAGGTAAGAATCAGAAATTTCAAGGCACGCCTCCTTTCCGTCACATGAATCGGTTTTATATATTATACCATACTTCGCAAAAAATGTCAATGGCGCTGTGAAAACTCGCACACGGGTATCATCTTTTCGCGTACAGCCGCGCCGCCATCAAAAGCCCGCGCGCGTGCAGACGGTAGCCCGTCCGCCTTGACACGCCGATCAGATTTGCCGCGTGCTCAATGCTCTCGCCCCGCACGTAATGATAGTACAGGATCAGCTTTTCGCGGCCGTTTTTCATGCGCCCCAGCAGTGCGCCAACCTCATACAGACGCACTCTCCAGTATGCCTCGTCCCCCGCCAGAATATCCTCGCACACGCATGGGTCATCAAAGTGCCTTACGCGCTTTCGCTCGTATTTTCGCAAATCCAGCATATCCAAGCACAGCTGATAACTGCACAAAAATTCTCTGACCGCCTCAATGGATTCCTTCTCCAATTCTGCCATTTCACCACTTCCTTTCGTAATTCCGTATTATTTTTTTGCCGTTTTTTAAAGAAATATTGTAATTTCTCTTGACATTCGTTCGGAAATCCGTTATACTGTTATCGGATGCTACTATTATATCGGTTTTCCGAATTATTGTCAATAGGTATTTCGGTTTTTCTAATTATTTGTCATTTTGCACAAGCGTATTGAAAGCAGATTGTGCAAAACGAACAATTCGATGATTTTGGAGGGCTTTATGGACTATTCCGTATTCGAGCAGCTTCTGCAAACGCACGGAAAAAGCGTTTATCAGGTTTCAAAGGCGACGGGGATCGCCGCTTCCACCTTTACCGATTGGAAGCGCGGCAGATCCACGCCCAAAACGGACAAGCTGGCGCGCATTGCCGACTATTTTTCGATCAGCCTGGACGAATTGATGGGCACGTCCTGCGGTCAGCGCACGGGGGAAGCAAGCTATCGCAATATACGCGCGAAAAAGATGGTACCCGTGATCGGTGTGATCCGCGCGGGGACGCCGATTGTGACGGACGAGACCCTGCTCGGGCGCGAATTTGCCGACGTGGACGACATTGAGGAGTATTTTTATCTGGAGGTCTGCGGTGACAGCATGAAGAATTGCGGCATCGTGGACGGCACCTACGTGCTCTTTCACAAGCAGCAGTACGCCGAAAACGGTGACATCGTTGCCTGCCTTGTGGACGGCGACAGCGCCACGGTCAAGCGCTTCAGCAAGCAGAATCACCGCATCATCCTCTCTCCCGAAAATGAGGACTATACTCCCATCATCCTCTCCCCCGAGGATTTTGAGATCGGACGGGCGCGGATTTTAGGCGTTGCCATCGAAGCCAAGACCAGATTTTAAGGAAGGGACACGGTATGATCGCAATCAGTGTAAACGACCTTTCCCTCTCCTTTGGCACCACACCCATTCTGGAAAAGGTCTCCTTTGCCCTGGACGAGAGCGACAAGCTCGGCATCATCGGCGTCAACGGGAGCGGAAAATCGACGCTTTTCCGCTTGATCACGGGAGCCGTGGAGCCCTCGTCGGGTGAGGTCTATTTATCAAAGGGAAAAACGGTTGGAATTTTAACGCAGGACGGCGCGTTTGAAGCGGACGACCCCGCGCAATCGGTTTTAGAGCGCATGTATCAAGCCTTCCCCGCGCTTCTGAGTGCGGAGGCACGGCTTGGAGAGCTGGAAGGCCTGCTTGACGGCGGTGACGAGCGCATCATTCGCGAGTACACCGACCTACACGAAAAATTCGTGCGTGACGGCGGCTTGGAGTTCCGCGGCAGATGCGCCTCCATCCTCTCAAAGCTTGGATTTGACAAGCTTGCGATGGAGCAGCCCGTATCTACGCTTTCGGGCGGTCAGCGCACGCGCTTGGCGCTCGCGGTCGAGCTTTCGCGCGAGCCCGACATTCTCATGCTTGACGAGCCGACCAACCACCTTGATATTGAAACGCTCGGGTGGCTGGAGAGCTTTCTCGTGTCCTACCCCAAGTGCGTTATGATCATTTCGCACGACCGTTATTTTTTGGATAAGGTCACAAGCAAAACGCTTTCGATCGAGCATCATCGTGCAAAGCTCTATAACGGTGGCTACACCAAGAGCACGGAGCAGAGGCGCCTTGACCGCGAAATCGCGGAGCGGCATTGGAAGAACCAGCAACGCGAGATCGCGCGGCAGGAGGCGTATATTGCCCAGCAGCGCGCGTGGAATCGCGAGCGCAATATCATTGCCGCGGAAAGTCGACAGAAGATGCTGGACAAAATGGAGCGTGTTGAACGTCCTCAAAGCGACCCGCGCGCGATCCGCATGAAATTCGGTGAAGCACTGGCATCGGGCAACGACGTTTTGGACGTGCGGAATCTGACCATGGGCTTCCCCGGACGAACGCTGTTCAAGGATCTTTCTTTTCTGGTAAAGCGTCAGGAGCGCGTCATGATTATCGGTCCAAACGGATGCGGAAAATCCACGCTCATCAAGCTGATTTTAGGCAAGCTCGCGCCGATTTCGGGTGTCATTGAGGAAGGTTATCACGTCGAGATCGGTTATTACGATCAGGAAAACCAAAACCTCAACCCCGCAAGCACCGTGCTCGACGAGCTTTGGAACGCCTACCCCACGCTGACCGAAACCGTTATCCGCAACACACTGGCACTGTTCCGCTTTGTGGGCGAGGACGTGTTCAAGGAAGTAGGAGTTCTCAGCGGCGGCGAACGCGCGCGGCTGACGCTTTCCAAGCTCATGCTTTCAAAAATGAACCTTCTGGTGCTCGACGAGCCGACCAACCACCTCGATATTGATTCGCGCGAGGCGCTGGAGAGTGCCTTGGAGCAGTTTGAGGGCACGATCATCACCGTGTCGCACGACCGCTATCTGATCGACAAGCTCGCCACGCGCATATTGGAGCTTCACCCCGGACGCGAATTTGCGGGTGATCTGCTCGATTATCGCGTTGATCACCCCGGACAGTCCTACACCGAGTTCCGCCGCTACAAGGACGCGCGCATATTGGAGCGACGCGAGGGCGCGACGGCCGAGACGGTTGCTGCGGCCGCTCCCGGTAGCGCCAAGGAGCAATACCTCAAAAACAAGCAGGCGGCTGCCGAGGAGAGAAAGAAAAAGGCTCGCATGGAGCGCTTGCAAAAGGAATGCGCGACGCTTGAGGCTGAATTGGAAGGCATCGACGCGGAGCTGTTCGGCTCTGCCGCCACCGATTATCAGCGCGTCGCGGAGCTGGACGCTCGCAAAAGCGAGATCGAAGAACGCTTATTGGAGCTATATGAGGAATTGGAATCATGAAAGAACAAAAGAAAGCACGGAAAGAAAAAAAGGGCGGCTTAATCCGCAAGTTCCTTCCCTATTATAAAAACTATCGGCATATCATGCTCTTTGATATGTTCTGCGCGGCACTTACCACGGTGTGCGAGCTGATACTCCCCATGATCGTGCGCGAATTGACCGATGCCGCCACGGCAGAGGGCGCGAAAAGACTGACGTGGACGCTGATTTTGACGGTTGGCATCGGCTACGTTGTGCTGCGCGTGATCGACACGGTCGCAAACTATTATATGACCTCGGTTGGCCACATTATGGGCACGCGGATTGAAACCGACATGCGCCGCGACCTGTTCGCGCACCTGCAAAAGCTTTCCTTCTCTTATTACGATAACACCAAGGTGGGAACGCTGATGTCGCGCATCACGACCGACCTCTTTGACGTGACCGAATTTGCGCACCATTGCCCCGAGGAATTTTTCATCGCGGGTGTCAAGATCATCGGTTCCTTTATTCTTCTGTCTACCATCAACCCGCTTTTAACGCTCCTCGTTTTCTCGGTCATTCCCGTGATTCTTTTGGCGTCGGTCTACTTCCGCCGCAAAATGAGCCGCAATTTCCGTGAGGGACGCCGCCAGATCGGTGAGCTTAACTCGCAGATTGAGGACAGCCTGCTTGGCATTCGCGTGACCAAATCCTTTGCGCGCGAGGCGGTCGAGGAAGAAAAATTCGCGACCGGAAACAAAGAATATCTGCGACTTAAAACCGAGCGCTACCGCATTATGGGCGCATTCCACTCCTCCACGCGGCTTTTTGACGGTCTTATGTACATCGTTGTGGTCGTGGCGGGTGCGATCTTTATGATGGGCGTGGGCGATCTCCCCACCATCACACCTGCCGATTACGTGGCGTACTTAATGTTTGTGACCACGCTTCTGACCTCCATCCGCCGTATTGTGGAGTTTTCCGAGCAATTCCAGCAGGGTATTTCGGGAATTGAGCGATTTGTGGAAATTATGGAAACCGAGCCCGAGATCAAGGACGCGCCGAAGGCACGCGATTTGGGTGAGGTTGCGGGACAGGTGGAATTCTGCGACGTATCCTTCCACTATGAGACCGAAACCAAGAACGTGCTGACGCATTTGGACCTGGTTGTAAAGCCCGGTGAGAACATCGCGCTCGTCGGCCCCTCGGGCGGCGGTAAGACCACGCTCTGCTCGCTGATCCCGCGCTTCTACGAGGTCTCCTCGGGCACCATCAAGATCGACGGTGTGGATATTAAGGACGTCACGCTCCATTCTCTGCGCGACTGCATCGGTGTGGTGCAGCAGGACGTGTATCTGTTTTCGGGCAGCGTGCGCGAAAATATCGTATACGGTAAAACAAACGCGACCGACGCGGAGATCGAGGCTGCCGCTCGCATGGCGGGCGCACACGAGTTTATTGCCGCTCTCCCGAACGGCTACGACACCTACGTAGGCGAGCGCGGTGTCAAGCTCTCGGGTGGGCAGAAGCAGCGCATCTCCATCGCGCGTCTGTTCCTTAAAAATCCGCCGATCCTGATCCTTGACGAAGCGACCAGTGCGCTTGACAACGAAAGCGAGCGGTTGGTTCAGCAGTCCCTTGAGGCACTTGCCAAGGGGCGCACGACCTTTACCATCGCGCACCGTCTGACCACCATCCGCAACGCCGACCGCATTTTGGTATTGACCGAAAACGGCATTGAGGAATCCGGCACGCATGAGGAATTGATCCAAAAGGGCGGCATCTACTCCGAGCTTTATCGGTTGTATTCGACCTTGTGACAGGCGCTTTTTGTGGGGAAAACTTCTTTCAAGAAGTTTTCCCCACACCCCTTTCAAGAACTTTCACCAAAAGGGGTATTGGCTACCCTCATTTGGAATCGCTTTCACAGCGGTTCCTTTTTTCGTGTCTGCGCGGTGAAAGCTTCAATGGCTTTGGCCGCCTTGTTCGCACATTTTTCGCGGGACGTCGGGGGGGTGCCGTCCCCCACAAATAAACCGCATTGTTTGCACTTTCACTGTAGGCGCGACCATTGCGCCCCTTTTTATGCGGCACGCACTTGTTAAAAGCGGGCGACCAATGATCGCCCCTACGTTGTAGCCGTTTTGTACAGCGCAAATTCCATAGCTTGGATGTAAAAAAGGGCGCACACGCGCGCCCTTTGGCGGGTAGCCTTATTCCCTTTTTGGTAAAAGTTTTTGAAAAGAGCGCGAGAGAAACTTTTTTCAAAAAGTTTCTCTCGCATCGCGTCCCCGCTCCCCCTTACGCGTTAAACTCGTCTACCGTTTTCCACGTGACGTGGGGGCATTTATCCTCGATCGTGTAGCCGAAGTCGGTCGGCTTTGCCCAACGGATGGCGTTGGTGAGGATGCGCTGGAT
>JAZRFD010000138.1:0-7711 GCA_045661185.1 Eubacteriales bacterium
GAGGTCGAGATCAGCGATGCCGCGCTGAAGGCTGAGCTGAAGGCGCAGCTTGAGGCAGCGATTGCGGAGGGCACGATTGATCTGAGCGTCGAGCCCGTTACCACGAAGTATTACATCAGCCTCAAGACCGGTAAGCTGGTCGGCTCGCAGACGGTCACCAAAACCGTGGATGAGGAATACGGCTATGAAAGCACCTCCACCACGACCGTGCTTTATACGAAAAACGGTCTTGTCGTCAAGATCATGGAGGGCGTTGACGGTTACGAAAGCGGCATGGCTTTGACGATTGCCAAGACCGAGAAGAACGGCGTTGTCAATTACAAGCTCAGCATGGATATGGTCATGGATTCCTTTAAGCAGACCATGATGGCGTTCAACGCTTCCTATACGAGGGCAGGCGGTGCGCTTAAGCTTACGCTGAACGTTACCGAGGGTCCCTCGGTTGAGCTTAGCGGCTCCTTGACCAAGACCGAGACCTCGGCGGCGATCGCGTTCAACTCTCTCAAGGTGAAGAACGTCGAGGTACAGGATGGTGTTACCACCGATCTGACCTTTGATCTGAACTTCTCCGTGACCGCAAAGGTAGGCGCGACCGTTCCCTCTATCCCCGAGGACGCAAAGGAGCTTGTTACCATGACAGAGGAGGATTGGGGCGAGCTGATGACCGCGTTTGAGGGCTCTCTTTTGGGCGCGATCATTGGTGAGATCATGAACGGCATGGGCGGCGGTGACGATTCTATAGATATGGTCATCAGAAAGCCCACCTACATTCCCGAGGGTATGGTTGAATCGGAGCCTGTGATCTATGACGGCGTGGTTCAGCACGAATACGGCTACATTGAGGAGGATTGGGGTATTATGCCCGAATACATCTTCTGCCAGTTCGAGAACGAGACGCTTTACACGGAATTTATGGCGGAAAACCTTGCGTGCGAGGGCGCCACGCAAACACCGTTGAAGTTGGGCGGACAGGACGTTACGATCGTGCACGTCGGAGAGTATGAGCTGTACTATTTCTGGACTGATGGCTCGGGATACTATATGCTCGACATTTGGAACGGAGATATTTTGCTGGAAACGCTCGGGTTTGTGATTGCCAGCGTTCAGTAATGAAATAAAATCGAGGGTGTTGCACACGCAACACCCTCTTTTTGTAACGCCAAAAAGAACCGTTTTGTTTTTGTAAATTTCGCGGGACGTCGAGGGCGCCGTCCCCTACAGTGTTGATACAAACAATCTGCCCCCGCCGATGGGCGCACCAATATTCCCTCGTGCGAGGCGCCGGCAGGCGTCACCGAGACCGCGACGCAGAAACAGAGTCTGTAGTGCACGATGGATTTTCACCACGCAGGAACCAAAAAGGAACCGCTTTGTCAACGGTTCCAAACGTGGGTTGCCAATACCCATGTGGGTGAAAGTTTTGGGAAGGGGTGTGGGGAAACCTTTTCTCAAAAAGGTTTCCCCACAAACCGTGCCCCTTTATCTCCGTCTCGGTGCCTGACGGCACTCGGGGCAAACGTAGTGGACGGTCAGTTCATAGTCCTCGATGGGAGAGCCGATCTGCGCTTCAAGAGTGGGCGAGAGGGAGGGCAGATGGATGTCGGTGATCTTGCCGCATTTGTCGCACAAGAGGTGATCGTGGGGCTCCGTTACCTTGTCAAAGCAATCGGCAACACCGTCGATGTGCAGGCGCTTGACAAGCCCCGCTTCGTTCATGGCGTTGAGGTTGTTGTAGATGGTTGCCATCGCAATGGAGGGCATTTTCAGCTTTGCAAGGAAAAAGATCTCATCAGCGGTTAGATGTCTGTCCGACTGCTTGAGAATGGTCATAATCAGTTCGCGTTGCTTTGTCATAAAAGCCTCCATATATTAGAATTATTCTAATTCCATTATACAGCATAGTTACAAAAATGTCAACCTTTTTTGGCAATTTTTTTCATTTTCTCTTTTCAAAAATGCATAAATATGATAAAATAAAGAAAAAAGGGAAGGAGGGGGCGCGCATGATACGCATTTTGGGTTGGAAAACCGCACAAATGCCCGACCGTGACACGCTGACGGCGGCATTGCCCGCGCAATGGGTAGAGGCCTGGCGCGCGCGCCACGGAGCCGCCAAAAACGAACGGCAAGCCGCGCAAAGCCTTGCGGCACTCGCGCTCCTTTGCCGCATGCACCCCTCGGGAACACTTGCCTATGATGCCCTCGGCAGACCGTATTTTTTAGAGGGCGATGCGGATTTCAGCATCACACACACCGCGGGAGCGTGCTTTTGCGCACTGTCCCGCGGTGCGGAGCGGATCGGCCTTGACGCAGAGCATCTGGTACGTGCCGAACGCCTCAACGTGCGCGACATGGCGGAGCGCTGGCTGACCCCCGCCGAGCGGCAGGCGCTGGAACAGAATCCTACCGCGGAGCACTTTTTGCGTATCTGGACGCGAAAGGAAGCGATGGTCAAGCGGAGCGGGGAAGGCTTGCGCGCCTTGCACGCGGCGGATAGTGAAGCGACGGATGTGCGCTTTTTTGAAGCGCGCGAGGGCGAAATTCTTTTGACGCTGGCGCATGCGGGGGAGAGTGAGGTGCGATTGGAATGGGTATGAAAAAATAGCGGAAATAAGGCGCAGATTTGTTTGTACCGCTTTTTCTTTTGACCATATAGGCGCAAAAGAAAAAGCTTGGCAAAAAGAAAAGCGCCGTTTAGGGGATTTCGCGCTTTGCGGAGCGCGAGGAGGGCTACGCGCCCTCCACCGCGCCGCCTTTTCGAAAAAGGCGGGCGAAAACGTTTCCTCCCTAAAAAACACGGCGGAAAGCATTGCTTTCCGCCGTGTTTTTATTAAAGCACCTTGCTCAAGAACTCGCGTGTGCGGGGGAGCTTGGGGTTGCCAAACAGCTCCGCAGGGGGCGCGTCCTCGGCGATGATGCCACCGTCCATAAACAGAACGCGGTCGGCAACCTCGCGCGCAAATCCCATCTCGTGCGTAACGATGACCATCGTCATGCCTTCGTTGGCAAGCTCGCGGATCAGGTCCAGCACCTCGCCAACCATTTCGGGGTCGAGTGCCGACGTCGGCTCGTCAAAGAGCATGACCTCGGGGTTCATGGCCAGCGCGCGGACGATTGCGATACGCTGCTTCTGACCGCCCGAGAGCGTCGAGGGGTAGACGTTTGCCTTTTCCTCAAGCCCGATACGACGCAAAAGGCTCATTGCGCGTTCCTTTTCCTCCTCGCGGATCTGTTTTTTCACAGCCCGCTTTGCGAAAAGGCCGCCTGCCTTTTTCGTGCGCAGGTATACGGGTGCGAGCATAATGTTTTGCAGCACCGTTTTGTTGTTGAACAGATTGAATTGCTGGAACACCATGCCGATGTTTTCGCGGTGGCGGTTGATGTCAACCTTCCTGTCGGCAAGGTCCTCGCCGCCAAAGATGATGGAGCCGCCTGTGGGATCCTCCATGCAGTTCAGGCAACGTAAAAAGGTGCTCTTGCCGCTGCCCGAGGGGCCGATGACGGCAACCTTCTCGCCCTTACAGATGGTGATGTCGATGTTATCGAGCACTAAGAGCGAGCCGAATTTTTTGGTCAAACCCTTGACCTCGATCAAGGGAGTCTTATCTGCGGCGTTCACTTCTTGCGAGCCTCCTTTCCAAAAGCTTGATCAGGAGCGTGATCAGCATGACGATGACAAGGTATACTGCCGCCAGCATCAGGTAGGGAATGATGTAGCTGTAGTTCGCGTCACCGATCTGACGGAATGCCTTTGTGACGTCCACAACGGCGATAAAGCTGACGATCGAGGTATCCTTGACAAGGACGATAAACTCGTTTCCAAGCGTGGGCAGGATGTTTTTGATGGCCTGCGGAATGACGATCTTGAGCATGGACGTCCAGTAGCCAAGACCCAGCGCGCGCGCCGCCTCGAGTTGACCCGCGTCCACCGCCTGAATACCGCTTCGCATGATTTCCGCCACGTACGCGCCGCTGTTCATACCGAAAACGATGGTTGCAACCGTGACGTTTTCCACGTTCACCTTCATTGCGGGGATCAGGATGAACCACGCGATCAGGAGCTGAACGACCATTGGCGTGCCGCGGAAGAAGCCCACGTACACGTCGCAGATGCCCGAGAGGATCTTGGGGAACAGGGTGTATTTCGGAACGACCTTGACCACGGCGATCAAGGTACCGATCACAATACCGATCAAAAGGCCCAGCACCGCGATCAGCATCGTGGTTTTCAGGCCGTTCAGCGCGTCCTTATAGCCGCGGTAGGTGATAAATTTGCTGTAGAACAGCTCCCACTCGGTGGAGCTGACGCTTGTGCCCTGCTGCGATAGCACCTTTTCAACGTCGGCAACACTTTGGCAATTGTCGAAAATCGTTCCCTCGTCGGTGGTAACGATGACAAGCTCAACACCAAGGTTGACCGTCTTCGGGTGGTGGGGAATGACCTTGATCCGATCGCTTCCCTCGTGTTGCGAAAGGTCAAGACCTTCAAATAGGCTTAATTCAAACACGGCGTAGTCGATCTCGCCTGCCAGAAGCGCGTCGAGCGTCTCCGCGTCGGTGTCCTTAAAAACAGCCTTTAGCTTATAGTCCTTTTCGTACGTATGACCGCCAACGTAGTTGTCTGCCATCGTATAGGACGTGGCACCGAAAACGGGCGCGTCATCTTCCTCGTCCTTCTTTTGACAGGAGGAAAGCGAGAGGAGCGAGCAGATCAGGAGCAAGGCAGCCAAAAGCAGGCTGAAAATTCTTTTCATATACTTCTCCGTTCGATTTCATGAAGTTAGCGGATCGTTTTGCAACGGTCCGCTAACAGTGGATCAAAAATTATTTCTTCTTGAAGCTTTCAAGAATTGCAAGAACTTCCTTTGCGCTCTTGCAGTCGTCAAAGGTATCGTCGTCCTCAAGGGCGATGATGACCTGATAAGAGCCCTTTTCGTAGGGGTTGGTGAAGTTGACGACCTTTCTGCGCGCGGGGTTGATGGTAAGGCCGGAGATTGCAACGTCAATGCCGTTCTTACCGATTGAGGAAACGACCGCGTCAAAGTCCATATCAACGATGACAAGCTCCATGCCAAGCTCGTCAGCAATCATCTGAGCCAGCTCCATGTCAATGCCGGCATATGCATCGCCAACCTTGAACTCGTAAGGCGCAAATCCCGTGCTGGTTGCAACAACAAGCTGATTGCGGCTTGCGTCGTATTCAGCAGAGGTAACGGTGGTGCCGGTCCAGGATGCGGAATTGCTGTCGTCTACGTTTGCATACTTTGCATAGATGGCATCAATCTCTGCCTTCTTTGCGGCAAGGACCGCGTTGATGTCATTGAGCAGCTGCTGCTGATTCTTGTCAACGCCAATACCGAAGTCCTCGCGCGTCAGTGCATAGTCAATGATCTTGGTGCCCTTGTTGCTGGCAACGAGGCTCTTTGCAACGGCTGCGTCGATCACGACGTAGTCAACCTTGCCTGCGAGCAGATCCTTGACAGCCTGCGAGCCGGTGGTGTAAGACTTGACGGTAATGTTGTCGTAGCCATCAAAGCCCCACTCTGCATCTCCCTTGAGGAAGAATTCGCCGGTGGTACCGCCCTGTACGCCGATTTTGACGTCCTTCTTGGCTCCGCAGGACGTGAATGCTGCGGCGCAGCCAACCAGCATCAGAACTGCAAGCACGAGAGAAAAGATTTTTTTCATGATGTGTTCCTCCATAAAATAGATGATATTTTCTCCAAAACGGATGTGCATATTATTATAATGTATAAAAATTCATTTGTCAATAGATTTTTGGAATATTTTTTGTATTTTTCGAAGCCGCCTCAAAACGAGACGCGTATGCTGTCAAAAAAAGGGGCAGACGCGACGGTTGAGGCCTCTGATTTGCCAAAACACTTAAAAATGTATGCAAAATGAATAAAAATAGTACAATAATTTCGCTATAATTGTTTATAGTGCAAGAACTTTTTAAAAAATGCAAAAAAGGACTTGCTTTTTGGACAAGAATGTGATACAATATGCAAGGTTTGAGATGGCCCGTTGGTCAAGCGGTTAAGACGCTAGCCTCTCACGCTGGAAACATGGGTTCGATTCCCGTACGGGTCACCATGACGGATCACCGTCAGATTCAAGGTAGGGGTCCTATCGGAACGGGTATGCGCATAGGCGCTGATACTTCTTTCGCCGTCGGCTTTTGCTTGACGGAAGGATTTCCTCGAAAAAAACACTCAATAAAAGCTCCCACGAATGAAGCGTGGGAGCTTTTGTTGTTAAAAGATGCTCAACCGACCACAAAAGGGCGCCGCAACCGCGGTGCCCTTGCTTTAATGCCTTTAGACAGCCCCGTGCAGCGCGAAACAGACAACCACCCGCGTTTGGGATGGGGAACAAAGGTTATGCCTTGATCGAAAAACGAAGGGTGTGCATTTTTAGCCTTCTCCGCTGGAGAAGGCTAAAAAGTCAGTGCGAACAAAGCGGGTTATTTGTAGGGGACGGCGCCCCCTGTCAAGAGCAAGATTGTAAACAATTGTGGAAGAGGATTGTATACACATTTTATGTTCAGTCTTTATGCTTTTGGAAGTGAAACGGAGCGTAGCGGAGTGAGGCTTCCAAAAGCGGCGCACTTAAAGTCGACTGATTTTTCGGTGTAAGAGTTTACCTGTATGTACATCAAATTCCGCTATGGCAAAATTTGTGTAACAAGCAATAAACGTAGCCCTCGTTCATGAAGAAGTGTAGGGTAGTGATGAGGTCACGAAGATAAGAATTGATGCTGACATCGTTATCAAGAGTTGATTTGAGATGCAGAACGTAATCCTTATAGATCTGCTCGTCGATATCCTCGATAGGCATTTGAGGATCGAAGTATTTAAAGAACTGCGTGTAGCTCTGCTTATAGTGATTGACCGTCCCTTGCCTCAAATTCCTCTGACGACAGTATTCGAGATACTTCTCACAGCCCTCTGAAAAGGTTAGCTTTTGAGCGGTCATCTTCAGCTTTTTCATCGCAAAAGTCCTCCGCTTTTATATAAAAAATATTGGACACATCACCTGAGCAAAAGCCCAAAATGATGTGTCCAACTTTTTATTGTTCAATTTTGTGCGAAATGAGTTTCACAAAGCTCCAATAAAGCCCTGCAAATCTCAAAAAGCCTTACGTCGCAAGGATTATTTGCTTGCTTCCTCAATCGCAACTGCAACAGCAACGGTCATTGCAACCATGGGGTTGTTACCTGCGGCGATCAGACCCATCATCTCTACGTGAGCGGGGACGGAGGAGGAGCCTGCGAACTGTGCGTCGGAGTGCATACGGCCCATGGTGTCGGTCATGCCGTAAGAGGAAGGACCTGCTGCCATGTTATCGGGGTGGAGCGTACGGCCCGTGCCGCCGCCGGATGCAACGGAGAAGTAGCTGACGCCGTTCTCCTGGCACCACTTCTTATAGGTGCCTGCAACGGGATGCTGGAAGCGGGTCGGGTTGGTGGAGTTACCCGTGATGGAAACGCCTACGTTCTCCAGCTTCATGATCGCAACGCCCTCGGGAACGTTGTCGGAGCCGTAGCACTTAACGTCCGCTCTGGGGCCCTTGGAGAAGGGCTTCTCCTCAAGAACCGTAACGGTCTCGGAGTAGGGATCAAACGCGGTCTTTACGTAGGTAAAGCCGTTGATTCTGGAGATGATGTATGCTGCGTCCTTGCCAAGGCCGTTGAGGATGACGCGCAGG
>JAZRFD010000139.1:0-14670 GCA_045661185.1 Eubacteriales bacterium
GCTAAAAAACACACATAAAAATTGAAATTCGAAAGAATTTCTACCTTAAAAACCGCTTTTACTACCAATTTCCGATAGCAAAAGCGGTTTTCTTTTATTGAATTGCTTCGTGTGTTTTTGCTCTGCGCTGAATGAATCAGCCCCTTTTAGTTTCCCGCCTCTGTAATATAGATGCGGTTGGAGCTTACGTGATAGGTGGCGGCGAGGAGGGGAATCAGCTCGTTGCGCACGCTTGGCGTAGAGCCGCCGCGGCAGACGATGCCAATGCCCGCGATCTCGGGGGCATAGCGCGTCAGGTAAAGCGCCTCGGCGGACGAGCCGCTTCCAACAATGACGTATTCCTCATTTCCACCTTTTTCCTCGGTGGCATAGACGCTTTCAAAGCTCCCCGAAAGGGTGACGACGACCGTAACGTCATCGACCCCCTTGACCGATTCGCACAGCGTTTTGATCTCCTTTTCCAAATGGTTTTGATAGATGATGATCTCGTCCTTGCCAAGTCGGTACGTCTGGCTGACCGTGCCTTCTGCGGCCTTTTCCGAGCTCCCGCCAAAGAGCAAAAGCAGGATTCCGACGGCACCGCCGAGGATCAGGAGCAGGAGCTTTCCGCCTTTGCCGCCCGACTCTCCTGTCTTTTTCTTAAAAAAATCAAACATATTCGTTTCCTTTCTGTTATTCAAGCGCTACTTGACAAGGGCAATCCAAAAGGGCCTTGACGTATTCCGCGATCGCGTGCGGATCCTGCCAGATCGCGTTTTTCGAAAGAATGACCGTCACGCCCGTTGGCGTGGCCTTGCCGTCCGTTTCCTTCCATTGCACTACACAGCGCACCGTTTCGTCCTTCAAATCAAATTGCGCTTGCAGCGTTTCGGTCAGCATCTGCCCAAAATAGCGCTTGGAGGCAAGATCCGCGGCGGTGTCCGCCATGCCTTCAAAGTCCTCCTTTTGAACGCCCTCCAAAAGGGGGAGATCGCCGTCTGCCCACGATCGAAGCTGCTCTACGGTGTCCTTGATGGGGGAGGCGAGGACGCAAACGAGAAAAAGCGCGGTAAGAAGCCCCACGTGCTTGGAAAGCCCGCCGCGCTCGCCCGATGGGGAGAGGATCGAAACGACGGATGTGATCAGCGCGGCGGCGATCACGGTAAACAGATATTCTTTCATAGACCTACCTCAACCGATGGCGGATGCGCAATGCAAAAGGAGAGTAAAGGCGAGCAGGGGAACGGCCGTGCAGATGGCGACCGCCGCGATCAGGTAGCCGTGAAGCGAGGCAAATTCGTCAAGCAGACGCTTTTCGCTATCGCATCCGAGCACGTCCGAGAGAGACGCGGCAATCTGCCAGACCAATCGCATCAGCCACAGTTCAATGAGCACGGGCAGGAGCAAAAGGACTAAGAGAAGCACGCCGCAGATTCCCACACCGCCGCGCACGTATCCCACGCTTGCGCTCACCGTGCGGAGCAGCTCCGAGATCGAGCCCCCGACCACGGGGATCATGCTTCCCGCGGCAAATTTGACGCTTTTCATGGCAAGCGTGTCGCTTTTTGCGGCAAGCGTCGTCTGCGCCCCCAGCATGGCAAGCAGAAGCATCATCAAAAACGCCAGCACGGTCGTATAGTTGCGCTTGACGGTGTCCGCAAGCGTGCGCAGACGCACGGAGCTATCAAGCGAGGAGATCATGGAAAAGGCGAGGCAAAGCCCGCAAAAGGGGACGATGCTTCGGCTGACAATATTCTCAAGCACCACCAAAAAGAGTGACAGCCCAGTGGAGGATGCCACCGCCGCCGAGGCGTTGCCGCCAGTGGCGTAGAGCACCCCCATAAGCGGAATTGATGCGGAGGTGACGCCGCGTAAATCGGAAAGATATTGCGTGACGCCCGCAATACCGCTATAGCCTTCCTTTAAAAGCAGAAGCAGGACGGCCAAGGAGGAGCAATAGGAAAACGCCCGCGCGACACCCTCGGAGCGAAGATGGGATTGCAAAGCCTTTGCAATGGCCGACAAAAGAAGAATCCCCGTAACGCGCGCCAACAGCTTGAGACACGGCTCCAGCCGCAGCCCCACGAGCGAGAGAGTGGTTTGAAGGAGATAGGAAAAGTCTCCGAGCTCACTTGCCGCCGTGCCAACCTCTCGGGGACTCGTGGAAAGCAGACCGTCGGGCAGGAGCGCACGCAGATCCTCGGGCAGATGCTCTAAAAAATCCGTGTATTCCGAGGGGAGCGGCTCGTCCGTTCCGACCGACGCACCGTCAGCGGAAACGGAAAAGGATAGAAGCGTTATGGAAAACGTGAAAAAGAGCAGGCAAAGCCGCATTTTTTGAAGTCGTTCGGTTTTCATTATCCTGCCTCCAGAAGTGATTTTGCCATGTCGAGGATCTGCTCCATCAGGGGAACGCAGAGCAGCAGGATCTCGATCTTTCCAACCAGCTCCACGCCACTCGCGATCCCACCCTCGCCGCTTTCCCGACAAATGTTCGCGCATATCTCGCAGACCAACGCGATTCCAAGCGCCTTGAAAAGGGTTTCAACGTATGTACCGATGCCGTTTCCGTCCCCCAAACGCTTTACAAAGGAAAGCAGGGGACTTACGGACAACAAAAACGCCGTGGCAAACAGGATCACAAACCCGACGCGGACAAGGGGAAGGAGATCGGATTTCCATTGACGCAGGATCACAGTCAGAGCGATTCCGAGCACGGCAATCATACAAATCTTTAAGGGGCTCATCACATTCCGAATATCGAGGTGATCAAGTCAAACAGCTCGCGGATCTGTGTAACCAGTAGCATCAGCGCCACAAGGATCCCCGCAATGGTAACGAACATTGCCTGCTCGTCTCGTCCGCTCTTGGAAAGGATCTGTGATGCCACCGCGACCAAGATCCCCAGTCCCGCCATTTTAATAATCAATGAAATTTCCATGCTTTTCTCCTTTTTAAACGATTGTGCTTTTACCAGAGCAAAATGGCCGTTCCGATCGCTGTGCAAAGGCAGAGCGCGGTAGAGAGGCGACGCCGCGCGGGTAGCTCGGCGGCGATGCGTTCACGTTGCGTGCGAAGCGCGGTGACGTAATAGTCGCAGCGCTTCAGCTGCTCCTCGCGAAAGGTCGATCCCGTTTCCCGCACAAAGCCCTCAAGCAGCCGCTTGACCTCACCGTCAAGATAGAGCGACGAGGCGCGCAGGATCGCGCCAAGATCGGCAGCACCCTCGGGGGACATGCAGGCGTCAAGAAGCGTGCGGTCGCCGTTTTGCAGGATCTCGTCCAAGGGCATCAGAAAGCAATCAATCTGCGAACGGATGTACACGATGAGGTCGATCCAGCCGTCAAGAACGGACAAGCGCTTTTTTTCATACCGTGCCGTACTGATGGCCGCCACACCGCCCACGGCAAGGATAAGAAGCGCCCCCAGCAGCTTGATCACGGCTCAACCCTCCCCGCGTCCTTCCAATCCGTAAATTGGTAGGAAAAGCCGAGCGAGCCACCGCGGCGGATCCCGACGTAGGCCGCAAACACGTGCGCGCGATGGAGCGCTTGCATAAACGGGCGCGAGAGCAGCTCATCAAGGGAAGCGGCATGCGCGGACGCGACAAGCGGAACTCCGCAGTTTGCCGCCGAAAGGATGGCGTGCGCGTCCGCCGTGTTGCCGATCTCATCGCAGATGATGACCTCGGCGCCCATTGACCGCACGGCGATCTCGATGCCCATGTCGCGCGGATATCCCACGAGGATATCCAGATTGAGATGCGGGTCGTCAAGACCGAAGCGAAGCTCCGCGCGCGTATCAACAACAACCGTGCGGCAGACGTTTGGTTGAGAGGCCAGCGCGCGCGCAACGGCACGCAAAAGGGTTGTCTTGCCTTGTCCCGGCGGGGCGTAGATCAACATACCGCGCAAGCCCGCTTCCGCGTGAAAGCGCTCGATCACGGGGGCGGGGGAGATGCTGACGGCGTGCGGAATGCGGATCATCAACCCCGATATTGCGCTCACGCCGATCACGTGCCCCGCCTCAAGCGCCGCCGTGCCGCATACACCCACGCGAATGCCGCCCGATAGAGTCAGATATCCTTGGTTGATCGTTTGGCTGTAGGCATAGAGCGACCCCTGGCACATGCGCTTGAGGATTCCGCCGATTTCTTGCTCGCTCAACACGATCCCCGTGTCATAGCTTTTGCCGCGCGCGGTGACTGTTGCGCGACGTCCGCTGTGCAGACGCAGCTCCTCGGCGTCGGGCGCGCCGCAATGCTTCACGGCACGGCAAAGTGCCTCGGGGAGGCAGGAGAGAAGCACCTCGGGGAGGTCTATGGGGGCGTGTGAGATGCGAATGGTTTGCATGATCGGTTCTCCTTTTCGTACTTGCTCCAATATATGCCACGGCGTGAGAAAGTAGAACTTTTTTGCTTTTTTCGCATATAGTAATAGCAAACCTACCCATCAAGCGCTTGATGGGCATAACGGAGGAGTTATCTATGGCGATCAGGTCGACGGGCGAGCACGCTTATTTTGCCGCTTCCAACAGTAAAAGCGGTTTTTTCAGTTATTATAGCGAGCTTTTTGACGCGGCGCGCATTGGCCGCGTGTTTGCGGTCAAGGGCGGCCCCGGGACGGGAAAAAGCAGATTTTTAAGGGACGTGGCGGAGTACGCCGAGGCAAGAGGCTGGGCGTGCGAGTACGTTTATTGCTCGTCCGACCCCGAGTCGCTGGACGGTGTGATCCTATCGGCACGCGGCAAGGAGAGCGTAGCGCTTCTGGACGCGACCGCACCGCACGTGTATGAGCCGCATTGCCCGGGGGCGCGGGAGGATATCGTCAATCTTGGTGCATTCTGGGATTCGGATCAGTTAGCGGCTCGGATCGGTGAGATAGAGGAATTGAACCGTGCCAAGAGCGACGCTTACCGACGGGCGTATCGGTTCCTTTCGGGACTTGGTGAGATGAGCCGCAACCGTGACGCGCTGGTAGCACCCTATATCAGGCAGGAGCGTGTCCGCGTATTTGCCGAGCGGCTGATGCAAAATCTGCCGCAGGGCAGGGGATATGCCCCGCGCCCCGCGCTCATCCATTCGATCGGTATGCGCGGAGAGGTGGGCTTCGATACTTATTTTGCCGAGGCACGGCGGCTGTATATCATTGAGGATTGCCGCGGCGCGGCGCAGTATCTGATGGCGGCCATGGGGGAGATCGCGCGGGAGCTGCGGCTTGAGGTGCTGATCTCGCACGATCCCGTGGAGCCCGAAAAGCTTGACGGATTGTTCCTTTGCTCAAGCGGCATCGCCTTTGCGGTCTGCCGTCCGGAGCTCTGCGAGTATCCGCGCCGCAAGATCAGCATGCGCCGATTCGTGGATACGGCGGCGATGAAGCCCGTGCGTGCCGAGCTGAATTTTACGGAACGGATGCGGCGCGCGATGCGGTGCGGCGCGATCGACGCGCTTGAAAAGGTCCGCGAGATTCATTTCCGCCTGGAGGATATTTATATGTCCGCGATGGATTTTGAAGCGAAGGAGGCGTTTACAAAGACCTTTTGCGAGCGGCACTTTTCATAAAAGGCCTTTACAAAGCGGGCAAGCGGTGGTATAATAAACGTGACTTTCAATCGGGAGGCATTTATGAATACCACCGCTTATCTGCAACGCGTCGGACTATCCGACGGGGACGTTGCCCACACGTATGCTTTTTTGGAAAAGCTGCAAAGGCAGCATATTATGACCGTGCCGTATGAAAATCTGGATATTCTGAACGGGATTCCGATCGAATTGGAGAGTGACGCGCTTTACGACAAGCTCGTAACACGCCACCGCGGCGGCTATTGCTTTGAATTGAACGGTGCTTTGTCAGCACTTCTGTCCTCTCTTGGCTTTTCGGTCACCAACTACATGGCACGCTTTTTAAAGAATGAAGCGAGCATTCCCGTGCGACGCCACCGCGTAGTGGTCGTGCTGTGCGAGGGGGAGCGGTACGTGTGCGAGGTGGGCATCGGTCAGTACGCGCCTCGTGTGCCGTTGCGTCTATGCGGGGGGCTTGAGCAATTTGACGGCTATACGTCTTACAAATTTGAAAAAGAGGATTTTCTCGGTTGGGTTCTTTATGAAAAGAATGGGGCGGAATGGCGGAAATATTATGCCTTTACGGAGGAGGAGCAGCTGGATATCGACTTCATTCAGCCGTCCTTTTACTGCGAAAGGCATCCCGCATCTCCCTTTCATCAGTCGGTGATGGTGGCGATCAAAACCCCGACGGGCAGACGCGCGATCAACGGGCGTGATTATAAGGTGTTCGAGGGGGATACCCTTGTTGAAATGGAGGAGCAGATCACCGATGAGCGTTTATACGAGATTTTGAAAAAGCATTTCGGGATCGAGTGGAAACGGAGAAGCGAGGCATGAAGGTAACACTTGTCGCGCTCAACGGCTCTTACGCCCACAGCAATCTTGCCGTCAGATGCTTGCGTAAGCCGTTGGAGCAAGCGGGATTTGACGTTTCGATCGCAGAGCACAATCTGCGTGACCGCACGGGGCATATTCTGGAGACGTTGTATCGGGAAAATGCCGACGTCTACGGCTTTTCCTGCTATATTTGGAACCTGAACGAGATGCTCCTTTTGGCCGAAGCCTTGCATGCCGTGCGTCCGACGGCACGCATCGTGCTGGGCGGCCCAGAGGTGTCCTTTGAGACGGAGCGCTTTGATGCTCTTTCCTACGTGGACGCGATTGTGTGCGGTGAGGGGGAAGCGGCAATGGTCGAACTGTGCCACGCGTTTTGCGATGGACGTCCATTTGCACGCATTGTAGAGGGCGCGCCGCAGCCCTTGAACGATTCGGGTATCTTTTACCGTGACGGCGACGCGTGCGGCGGTATTTTGTACTATGAAGCCTCGCGCGGCTGTCCCTATTCCTGCGCGTACTGCCTTTCCTCTGCAACGCACGGCGTACGCTTCAAAAGCGTGGAGCAGACGCTTGCGGAGCTGGAGCAGCTTGAGCGCGTGGAAATACGAACGCAGATCATCAAATTCGTTGATCGCACCTTCAACGCGGACGTAAAGAGGGCAAACGCGATCTGGCGCGCGCTTTTGGACGCGCGCTTTACGAAGTCCTATCATTTTGAGGTCTGCGCCACGCTGCTCGATGAGGAAAGCTTTGCAATCCTTTCGCAATTTCCAAAGGGGAAGCTCCAATTGGAATGCGGCTTGCAGAGCACCTGCCAAGAAGCGCTTGCGGCAACGGCGCGGCACATTGATCCCGATCGCGTGATCGCAAACGTGCGACGCATCAAAGAGATGGGGAACATCCACGTGCATCTGGATCTGATCGCGGGCTTGCCGTATGAGGGCTATGAGCGCTTCGCCAAGTCCTTTGATGATGCCTACGGCGCAGCGGATCTTTTGCAGCTCGGCTTTCTCAAACTCCTGCACGGCACGCCCCTGAGGGATCGCATGGGGGAGTATGGCTATCAATGTCTGCCAACACCGCCGTATACGGTTCTAAAAAGCAAGTGGATCTCCTATGAGGAGCTGCAACGGCTTTCGCATATCGCGGAGGCCTTGGAGCGCTATCTGGAGAGTGGCCGCTTTGCGCATACGCTGTGGTATCTGACACCGCACATGGCGTCACCGTTCCGCTTTTGGGAGGGCCTTTGCGATTATTTGGCGGCGCATGACGTGCGCCCCCTACAGCGCATTTCACAGCCCGACGTATTCCGATATTTACTTGAATATGCCGAGACGCACATGGAGGGAATAGACAAGACCGCGCTGCGGCAGATGCTTTCCGCTGATTTTGAGCAGCATGAGCATAAGCGTCCACCCGCGTTTTTGCGTTAAAAGAAAGAGCACCGCGCCTCATTTTGCGGTGCTCTTGAAATTTTTTTTGCAAAAAGTTGAAAAAATACGAAAAAAGCACTTGACAAACCTGCAAGAATGGTGTATAATATCATGGAAAACAAAGCAGAGCTCTCCGCTCTCACCCTCCTGCCGGGGCAGTCGGGTTAATACCTTCTACCGTTTTTATATAGGAGCGGTAGGTGTGCCGTGCGGAGAATTGTGTCTTTGTACGGTTTATTTTTTTGCTTGGAGGTGTTGAACTATTAGCGCAAAAGACAAAGAGAACCTGCTGAATGAAGAGATTACCGCGAAGGAAGTCCGCCTGATCGGTGCCGGTGGCGAAACGCTCGGTATTATGAGCTCTGCCAAGGCGCTTGAAATCGCGTACGACCAGGGAATGGACCTTGTTCTGATGTCGGGCCAGGCTGTGCCGCCCGTATGCAAGATCATGGACTACGGTAAGTTCCGCTTCGAGCGCGACAAGCGCGAAAAGGAAGCGAAAAAGAAGCAGCAAACCATCGAGCTCAAGGAAATCCAGCTTTCCTGCCGCATTGACACGCACGACTTTGAAACCAAGGTCAACCACGCGCGCCGATTCCTCACGGACGGAAACAAGGTTCGCGTTGTGATGAAGTTCAAGGGGCGTGAGATGAGTCACATGCACATCGGTAAGGAAGTAATCGAGAAGTTCGAGCAGGCATGCTCCGATCTCGGT
This sequence comes from Eubacteriales bacterium, assembly GCA_045661185.1. Classification (GTDB taxonomy): domain Bacteria; phylum Bacillota; class Clostridia; order Oscillospirales; family CAG-272; genus UMGS1865. The sequence goes on from JAZRFD010000139.1 coordinate 8,528, forward strand.
ACGGTCGATAAAAAGCCCGTGCTTGACGGTCGCTTTATGAGCATGGTCATCTCTCCCGTCAAGGCGAAATAATTCAACCGCCCACGCGGAACGACAAACGGTACAATTTTATTATCCCGACATTGATCGGAAATAGGAAAAGGAGTTACGAAAATGGGAAAAATCAAAACACATAAGGCTTCGGCGAAGAGATTTTCCGTTACTGCTAACGGCAAGGTCAAAATGTTCCACAGCTCTCACCGCCACAACACCGGTAAAAAGAGCGCAAAGCGTCTGCGCCATCTGCGTTCGAGCGCAATGGTGAACGGTAAGATCGCAACCAACCTGAAGACTTTGGTCCTTGACTAAGACGAAACGGAGGAATTAGAAAATGGCAAGAATTAAGGGCGCATTGATGACGCGCAAGAGAAGAAAGGCTACACTGAAGGCTGCTAAGGGCTATTGGGGTGCAAAATCCAAGCACTTCAAGATGGCTAAGCAGGCCGTTATGAAGAGCGGTAACTACGCATTTGCAGGCAGAAAGATGAAGAAGAGAGACTTCCGTTCTCTCTGGATCACCAGAATCTCCGCACAGGCTAAGGTCAACGGCATGAACTATTCCACGCTCATGCACGGGCTGAAGAAGGCAGGCATCGAGCTCAACCGCAAGATGCTGGCTGAGATCGCTGTTTCCGACGCAGAGGCATTTGCAGCACTTTGCGCACAGGCTAAGGCGGCTCTTTGATCAGACAACTGAAAACCCGATGGTTACATCGGGTTTTTGTCATTGATAGAAGCTTTTTAAAAAAGGCTGAACGCCCCCGAAAATGGGGAAAAGAGGGAGATCGGTATGTATTTTGAGGGTGAGATCATTCGCTCCAGACAAAACAAAAACGTGGTGGAGCTGTGCAAGCTCAGCGACCGAAAGGCGCGCGAAAAGGCACGTGAATTTCGCTTTGACGGCATCAAGCTGCTCGACGAAGCCCTGAAGAATGGGGTGACCCTGCGGGCGGTTTTTCTGCGCGCGTCGGAGGCGGAGCAAATCGTCGAAGAATTGCAAAAAAAGCATACAAAAGAAGTTTTTGACAAACTTAGAAGAATTTTGGTGCTTGCCGACGAAATATTTGACCGAATTTCGGAAGAAAAATCGCCGGAAGGGGTCATCAGTATTGCAAAATATATTGACAAATTCCAAAAAAATGTTACAATATATAATAGCGCAGATTTTTCGGAGATGAAAAACGAGCGGATCGTCCTCTTGGAGGCCGTGCGTGACCCGTCCAATATCGGCGCGATCATCAGAAGCGCCGCCGCGATCGGTGTGGATCGTCTGATCCTCAGCGCGGATTGTGCGGATATTTACAACCCGCGTGCCGTGCGCGCTTCGATGGGAACGCTGTTCAATCAGCCGATTGATCGCGTGGCGGACATGGCAAAGACCGTGCGAGGCCTTGTCCAAAGCGGCAGGCGCGTGTTTGCGGCTGCGCTGGACGAGCGTGCCGCGCCCTTGGGATCCTTTGAGATCCTGCGCGGTGACTGCGTGGTGATCGGCAACGAGGGGCACGGGCTCTCTCGCGAGGTGATCGACGCGTGTACCCATAGCGTCATCATCCCGATGAGCGGACGCGCGGAGTCCTTTAACGCGGCGGTTGCCACGTCGCTCCTGATGTGGGAGTTTTCCAAGCAGGAACGAATTTTAAAAAAACGAAAAGAGGGAGAACGGTGAAAAGTAAAGAGTTGCTGTTTTGGATTTGGCTGTCCGAGGCGTTGGGCGCCGGAACGAAAAGCTTTTTGAAGCTGATCGAGCTGTACGAATCACCGTACGAGCTCTTTCACGCGGAGGAGGCCGAGCTCGAACGGATCGAGGGGCTTTCCGACCGCGTTCGCGCCTCTCTATGCGACAAGAGTCTGGTACGCGCCACACAGATCTTGGAGGCGTGCGAGCGACTGGACGTAGGAATCGTGACGTGGGGAGACGAGCATTATCCCGCGGCGCTTCGTGAGATCGCGGATCCCCCCATCCTTCTGTACTGGCGCGGCACCTTCCCGCAGTTTGGGCAACGGCTGTGCGTGGGTATGGTCGGCACGCGGAAAATGAGCGCATACGGCTTGCGCTCGGCGTATAAAATGTCCTATGAGCTTTCAACGCTCGGTGTTATCGTGGTCAGCGGCATGGCGGCGGGGATCGACGGTGTCAGCTCCGCGGCGGCGATCGCTGCCAAAGGCACGACCGTGGCGGTTCTTGGCTGTGGCCTTGACGTGATCTATCCAAGGCATCACAAGGGGCTTTACGATGAAATCCTCAAGCATGGCCTTCTGCTGTCGGAGTATCCTCCTGGAACGCGGCCAAACGGATATCATTTCCCAACGCGCAACCGCATCATCAGCGGACTTTCGCAGGCAACGCTTGTCGTTGAGGCGGGACTTGGCTCGGGATCCTTGATCACGGCGAAGGACGCCATTTTGCAGGGCAGAGACGTTTACGCGCTCCCCGCAAACGTGGGCAGTCACGGTGCGGAGGGAACGAACGGACTTTTGCGCGACGGTGCCCATCTGGCACTTGACGCCAAGGAATTGGTTGAGCCGTACGCATATCTGTATGCGAATACGCTGCATTATGAACGGCTTTTGAAGGTCAAGGACCAATCCGAGGCAGATCTTGAGTTTCTTGCGCGCATGGGCGTGATTGAATTGACCCGCGCGGAAAAGAAAGCACCGACCCCGAAGCAAAAGCCGATCGCAGAGCATACGAAGAAGCCGAAGGCGGAGCCCAAAAAACAAACGCGCAGGTCGCGCGAGGCGGAACAAGCGCAGAGTGCGCCCGCGGCTCCCGTCAATGCGCCAAAGGCTTCAACACCCGACGAGGTCATCTCCTCGCTTTCTTCCGTGCAGCTGGCCATTTTGCAGCACATGCCGGACGATCGCGCGATCGCGACCGACGCGCTTTGCGGATTGGATTTTCCGCAGGGCGAAATCATGGCGGCATTGACCTTTTTGGAGATCATGGGCTTGATCCAGAAGCTCCCCGGTGCACTTTATAAAAAATCCTGATACACATTGAACCCAATCGAAAGGAATCTACACATGGCAAACAATCTGGTTATTTTGGAGTCCCCCTCAAAGGCCCTGACCGTTAAGGGGTATCTTGGAACCAACTATAAGGTGATCGCTTCGATCGGTCACGTGCGTGACCTGCCCAAAAGCTCTTTGGGAGTGGACATTGAAAACGATTTTGAGGCGCACTATATCAATATCCGAGGGAAGGGGGACCTGATCAAGGAGATCCGCAAGGAAGCCAAGGCGGCCAACAAGATTTTCCTTGCAACCGACCCTGACCGCGAGGGTGAAGCAATCGCTTGGCACTTAGCGGCAACTCTCGGCATTCCTTTGGAAAAAACGCAGCGCATCTGCTTTAACGAGGTCACCAAGACCGCGGTCAAGGCAGCGATCAAGGCACCCCGTCAGATCGACATGAACCTTGTCAACTCCCAGCAGACGCGCCGTATTCTGGACAGAATCCTTGGATATAAGCTCAGCCCCCTGCTTTGGAAGAACGTCAAGAGCGGACTCAGCGCAGGACGCGTGCAGTCGGTTGCAACGCGCCTTATCGTGGAGCGCGAGCGCGAGATCAAGGCCTTCGTTCCTACCGAATACTGGACCATCGAGACCCAGCTCAACAGCTCCGACGGAAAGAGCTTCCGCGTACACTTCTTTGGAAACGAGGAGGGGAAGATCAATCTGGGCAGCGAGGCTGAGGCAAACGCTGTGGCAAATGCCGTCAACGGCAAGCCCTATACCGTAGCGTCCATTCGCAAGGCGGCAAAGCATAAGATGCCCGCCGCCCCCTTTACGACCGCAACGCTCCAGCAGGAGGCGTTCCGCAAGCTCGGCTTCCAGTCCCAGCGCACCATGAAGGTCGCGCAGGAGCTTTACGAGGGCATTAACCTTGGCTCCGAGTTTGGCGGCACGCAGGGTCTGATCACCTATATGCGTACCGACTCGGTTCGTGTGTCGGCAGATGCGCAGAACGCGGCAAGAGAGTTCATCGTGCAGAAGTACGGTGAGCAATATTATCCCGAGGCACCGCGCGCGTACAAGTCCAAGGCGGGTGCGCAGGATGCGCACGAGGCAATTCGCCCCGCATGTGTGAATTTGGAACCCACGCTCATCCGCAAGCAGCTCACGGGGGATCAATACAAGCTTTACAAAATGATCTGGGATTGCTTTATCGCAAGCCAGATGGAATCCGCAACGCTGGATACCATCAGCATCGACTTTACCTGCGCGGGCTACGTGTTCCGCACGAGCGGCTACACGGTCGCGTTCCCCGGTTATATGGTCGTATACGAGGAGAGCGAGGAGCAGGCATCCAACGCGAGCGAGCCGAAGGAGGTCAAGGACATCCGACTTCCCGAAATGAAGGCAGGACAGGATCTGGATGCGGAGGACGCAGAGCTGACGCAGCACTTTACAGAGCCGCCCGCACGCTATAACGATTCCTCGCTGATCGGTGTGCTCAAGGAGCTGGGCATCGGACGCCCCAGCACGTACGCCACCATCATCGGCACCATCCTTGCACGCAACTACGTTAAGCAGGGCAAGGGCAAGGCGTTCATTCCCACGCCCTTGGGTGAGGTGACCAATCAGCTCATGGAGCAGAATTTCTCCACCGTCGTTGACTACGGCTTTACGGCACAGATGGAGCGTGACCTTGACGAGATCGAAGAGGGCAACGAGACCATGCTGGCAGTGCTCAAGAGCTTCTGGAAGGACTTCTCGGTACAGCTGGAAACGGCAGAGAAGACCATTGGAGAAAAGAGCATTGAGGTACCGCCGGAGGAGACCGATTTCATTTGTGAAAAGTGCGGCAGCCGCATGATCGTCCGTAACGGACGCTTCGGTAAGTTCGCGGCTTGCCCCAATTATCCCACCTGCCGCAATACCAAGCCCTTGACCGTACCCGCGGCGCAGGAGAACGAGGAAGCGGAGGGCGCGGAAAAGGAAGAACAAACCCCAAAGGCGCCCATTGTGGCTGACTTCAAGTGCGAAAAGTGTGGATCCGATATGGTTCTGCGCACGGGTAAGTTTGGCTCCTTCTATGCGTGCAGCCGTTACCCCGAGTGCCGTTTCACAAAGGCGCGCGTGCGCGAGCTTGGCGTCAACTGCCCCAAGTGCGCGGCAAAGGTCGTGACCAAGTACGGTCGCAACCATACCGTTTTCTATAGCTGTGAGCGTTATCCCGAGTGTGATTTTTCGTCTTGGGACGTGCCCACGAGTGAGCTTTGCCCCGATTGCGGCAAGATGCTCTTCCGCAAGAAGGGCAAGAGCCTGCTCGTATGCCACGAGGAGGCATGCGGATATTCCCGTGAGATCAAGGGAGACGCCACGGAGAATCGGGAATGAGCCAAATCAGTATTTACGGCGCGGGACTTGCGGGATGCGAGGCGGCGTGGCAGGCGGCGGAGCGCGGCGTTCGGGTCAAGCTCTATGAAATGAAGCCGCACAAGTACACGCCCGCGCACCACGCGCCCTCGTTTGCGGAGCTGGTCTGCTCCAATTCCTTGCGCTCGGATAGCCTTGCGAACGCTGTGGGGCTTCTCAAGGAGGAAATGCGCCGTCTGAATTCCTTAATCATGATGGCGGCGGATGCCACGCGCGTGCCCGCGGGCTCGGCTCTTGCGGTCGACCGCAAGCTGTTTTCGGAGTTTATCACCCAGAAGATCAAAAATCACCCCAATATCGAGGTGATCGAAAAGGAAATGGACCGTGTGGACGGGGAGGAGATCACCGTGATCGCCACGGGGCCCCTGACCTCGGACGCAATGGCGGCGTATATCAGCGACACGCTGGGATGCGGAAGCCTGCATTTCTTTGACGCGGCCGCACCGATCGTCGATGCCGCGTCCATCAATATGGACGTTGCGTTTTTCGCGTCACGCTACGACAAGGGAGACGCGGACTATATCAACTGTCCTATGACACGCGAGCAATACGATGCCTTCTACGAGGCTTTGATCTCGGCAGAGGAGGCGGCACTCAAGGAGTTTGACCGTGAGAGCCAGAAGGCGCCCAAGGTTTTTGAGGGTTGCATGCCCGTTGAGGTTATGGCGCGCCGCGGATACGATACGCTCCGCTACGGGCCGCTGAAGCCCGTGGGGCTGATC
>JAZRFD010000140.1:0-3099 GCA_045661185.1 Eubacteriales bacterium
TAAACCGCGGCACAAAGCGCAATTCCAAGCAGAACGAGGATCCAGTCCGCCATCGGGTCAAAGGGAACGCGGATCGTCATGCCCATCAGATGCTTGTAGCAGAACAGCAGCGCGGGTGGCAGGAGCGCAGGTATCAGCGCCCACAAAAAAGAGAGCAGAAAGCAGATGCGGTTGGGGCAAAAGAAGCGCAAGAGGCGCATGGCAAAATTGGCGTATCGGTGTGTGGGCGGCAGACAAAAGGCCACGAGCGTGCAGACGGCCGTGAAGCCCACGGTGAAATAAAACAACACGCTTGAAACGGTAGCCGCGATCAGAAACGCCTTCAGCGCATACGCGGCGGTCTGCATGGCGGTGTCCGTTTGTGCGGCACTGTCAAGGATCGCGTCGCAGGCTTCCTTCGCGTTTTCACGCAACGTCGGCAGATTCACGGTCTCATGAACGGTGATCTCTCCCCCCTCCGTTCGGATATACCACACGTGCGGACGCGCGGCATAAACGGGGAACAAAATGCCAATGAGGAGCGGAAGCAGATATGCCACGAAGCACAGAACCCTGCGTGCCGTGCGTGCGCGGTTGCTCATTTGTGCTCTCCCGCAAGCTTGCCTTCCATCAGGAATGCCGCTTCCATATCGGCGCAGCAGGTAGCGTACGCAAGCGGAAACATCTCCAAGGCGCGGCCGACGTTATTCGTGTCCTCCGTGCCCGAAAAGCCCATGTGATAGCGAATCGCAAACGCCTCATCGCGCGTAAGTCGCATATAGGCCGACACGATGTAAACGGATTTTTCGCCGTGGCCGTAGGGGAGCGTGTCCTCAATGGTGTAGTAGGGGGCACTGACCCATTTCCCCGTTTCGTCCTTGACATTGCGGAAGGAGGTTTTGTAGAAATTGACCTTGCAGATGTCGTGCAAAAGGGCGGCAATGGCAATGCTCTCGTCGGAATATTCGATGCCGTAGACCTCCTTCATGCGCGGACGCGCAAGAATATCGCATAGGCAGTCGTAGACGTTGAGGCTGTGCTCCAGAAGCCCTCCCTCGTATGCGCCATGGTAGCGCGTGGAGGCGGGAGCGGTGAAAAAGTCGCTTCCGTTGGTCAAGAACTCCAAAAGCTTATCCGCGCCCTCGCGCGTGATCTTTTCGTTGTAGATCTGCAAAAAGCGTTCCTTATTGGTCATAGTGTGTGATCCTTTCCGTGTTTTTTCTATTCTCATTTTATCACGCGGACGGAAAAATGTAAAGCCTTTTTGTGCCTTTTCATCAAATTTTTATTAAAAAATCAAAATGTCACAAAAAAGACATAATTCTGTGCTATCCTATATGCTGGAAAAATAGGAAAGGACAGACGGTTATGAGAAAGACAAAGATCGTATGTACGTTAGGCCCCGCATGCGCAAATGAGGAAACGATGGAGGCAATGCTTCTTGGCGGCATGAACATCGCGCGCTTCAACTTTTCGCACGGGACGCACGATTACCATAAAAAAATGATGGACACCTTCCGCCGTGTGCGCGACAGACTGCACCTGCCGGCGGCGGTGCTTCTGGATACAAAGGGTCCCGAGATCCGCTTGAAGGATTTTGAAAACGGGAGAGTCACGCTTGAGGAGGGGGATCTTTTTATCCTGACCACGCGCGAGCGCATGGGGGACAGGACAGGCGCCGCGATCACCTATCCGGATCTTCCGCGCCAGCTGTACGCGGGCGTGCGGATCCTTCTGGACGACGGTAAGGTCGCTATGACGGTGGAAAGCGCCAATGACACCGACATCGTTTGCCGCGTTGTCGTGGGCGGCGTGCTCTCCAACCACAAGAGCATCAATATCCCCAATTTTCACATTGACATGCCCTACATCAGCGCGCAGGACGAGGCGGATCTGATCTTTGGAATTGAACAGGACGTGGACTTTATTGCCGCCTCCTTCGTTCGTTGCAAGGAGGACGTCATCGCGCTGCGGAAGTTCCTGGATTACCACGGCGGACACGCGATCAAGATCATCTCCAAGATCGAAAACATCGAGGGCGTGCAGAATTTCAGCGATATTCTGAAGTATTCGGACGGTATCATGGTCGCGCGCGGCGACATGGGCGTTGAGGTTGAGTTTGAGCGCCTGCCGGGACTCCAGAAGCGCTTTATCCGCAAGTGCTATCAGTCGGGTAAAATGGTCATCACCGCCACGCAAATGCTGGAGTCCATGATCCATTCCTCCACACCCACGCGTGCGGAGATCACCGACGTCGCAAATGCCGTGTTCGACGGTACGAGCGCGGTCATGCTCTCGGGTGAGACCGCAACGGGTGACCATCCCGCGCTTGTTGTCAAGGTTATGGCGCAGATCGCGCGTCAGGCGGAAAAGGACGCGTTTGAATTGGAGGCTTACCAGGGTATTAAATATGATTCGGATACCAGCGACGTAACCAACGCGATCTGCGACGCGGCGGCAACCACCGCACGTGACGTGGGCGCGAAGGTTGTTATCGCTGTGACCAAGTCGGGACTGACCGCGCGCCGCGTGTCCAAGTTCCGTCCGTCGCAGATGATCGTTGCGGCAACGCCCGAGGTTAAGACCTTCCATCAGCTCAGCCTATCCTGGGGCGTCATCCCCGTGCTGGCGCTGAACCAGCATAATACCGACGACCTCTTTATCCACGCCATTGATTGCGCAAAGCAGATCGACATCGTGTCTTCCGGCGATAAGGCTGTTATCACCGCAGGCGTGCCCCTCAACCTCGAGGGCACCACCAACCTCTTGAAGGTGCAAATCGTGAATTAAATAGGGACGAGAGAACGTGGGGACGCGGAGCGAGGGGACTTTTTTCAAAAAGTCCCCTCGCTCTCCCCCAAAAACTTTTACCTACAAGAGTATTTGTTTTCCCAATCGAGGGTGCACAACATTGTGTACCCTCGTTTGTTTTGCGTGGAGCGTATGCGCATTTTCACGGTAGGGGCGACCATTGGTCGCCCGCTTGTTGGGGCGAAATCCTTTTATGGCGGGCGATCAATGATCGCCCCTACGTTGTAGCCCTTTGATGCCCACGCCCTCATTTTTATCGCACATTCCACAAAAGCGCACCGATCTGTTTGTGCAAATTTCCATTTATTA
>JAZRFD010000141.1:0-22494 GCA_045661185.1 Eubacteriales bacterium
GTGCGTGTGTTATAATATTGAAAAACAAAACCATGGAGGCAGGACTATGACCGAGAGCTTATACAACGGCTACCGCCGTATTGATTTTATGTTTGAGGGGCGCGAGACGCTGATCGTATTCCCGAAGGACGAAAACAAAACGAACAAATGGATGCTCAAAACCGAGTATTTTGACGCGTTTCCCGAGCTTGAAATTGCTATGCTTGGGCGCGGCTATCACTTGGTCTATCTCAAAAACCTCAATCGTTGGGGCATCGACGAGGATCAGACTGTCAAGCGCGATCTTGCCGAGTATCTCGTACGCGAGTACGGGCTCTCTCGCCGCTGCGTTTGCATCGGCATGAGCTGCGGCGGCTGGCAGGCGGTCAGCTTTGCGTCTCGCTACCCGTCCTATGTCTCCTTCCTCTATCTCGATGCGCCTCTGCTCAGCTTTTTTGGCCTGTGCGAGCCGTATCAGACCGATTGGATCGACGAGCACAAGCGTGCGCGCGGCTACAAGACGGCGGGCGAGCGGTTCGTGGACAACGATCTGCCTATCCATCGCTTAAAGACCCTGACCGAAAACCGCCTACCCGTGGCACTGGTCTACGGCGGTGCGGATCGAGTGGTCGATCCCAAGCTTAACGCCGAGGTGGTTATTGATTGGTACGGTCTGCATAACGTGCCCATCAAGGTCTGGTACAAGCCCGATTGCGCCCATCACCCGCACGTGGCGGTCAACCTTGATGAGGTTATGGATTACATCGAAGCAAACGAGCTTTGACAAAGAAGGACACGCCTTCAGCGTGTCCTTTTATCTCAATCTTTCAAAAACGGCTGCCAGACGGCATCGGTTGGAGTCGTTTCAAACGAGAGTGCTTTGCCCGTCTTTGGGTGCGTAAATGCGATACGTATTGAAAAAAGCGCGATCGGGCAGCGGTCGGACGCGCCGTATTTGCCGTCTCCGAGGAGTGGCATGCGACGCGAGGCAAGCTGCACGCGGATCTGATGTGTGCGCCCTGTGTGAAGCCTGACACGCACAAGCGAGAGTGTTCCGTACGCGTCGGTTTCCAGCGTTTTTTGCACCACGTAGTCCAAAATCGCCTCTTTGACACCGTTTCTGGCGCGATCCACGACAAAGCTTTTGTTCAGCCGCTTGTCGTGAAACAAGAGGTCGTGCATCTGTCCCGCATGCTCCTCGGGTACACCGTGGGCAAGGGCAAGGTATTCCTTTTCCAATTTGCGCTCCTGCACCTGGCGGGAGAGCTTTGCGGCGGCGTTCTGCGTTTTTGCATAGACCATCACACCGCCTACACCGCGGTCAAGGCGGTGCACCACGCCGATATAGCCGCCGTTTCGGGCGGCGAGCAGGTCGGCAAAGCCCGTGCCGTCTGCGGTTTGCTCGGATACGCACGTGGCAGGCTTGACGCAAACGATCACGTCGGCGTCCTCATATAAAATTTCCATAAGTGACAGATCCTTTCGTGGGATTTGGGAAAGGTGGAATACAATGTTATCGGTGCAACGGCTCTTTGACGGGCTGCAGGCTGCGCGTTTTGCGCCCGACGTGTACGTGTTTGACGAGATTGATTCAACCAATAATGAAGCCAAGCGTATGGCGGCAGACGGCTTTGCGGGCACGGCTTTGATTGCCGCCGATCGGCAAAGCGCGGGGCGCGGCAGAATGGGGCGCAGCTTTTATTCACCCGCGCAAACGGGGGCATATTTCAGTATTCTTTACACCCCCGCGGTGCCGCTTTTTGATGCCGTGCGCATTACAAGCGCGGCGGCGGTGGCAACCATGCGCGCAATTCGCGTCTTGACGGGAAAGCAGACCCTGATCAAGTGGGTCAATGATCTCTATCTGGAGGGCAAAAAGGTGTGCGGAATCCTTGCCGAGGCGGTCGGCGTCGGCGGGCGCGCACAGGTGATCCTTGGGATCGGTGTCAATCTTTGCACAACGAGCTTTCCACGAGAGCTGACCTCGATTGCGGGGGATCTTGGCGCGTCAGACGTCTCTCCCGCGGATCTGATCGCGCGGATCTTTTGCGAGCTGGAGCGCTATCTGAACGCTCCCGACGATCGCTCGTGGCTGGAGGATTATCGCGCGTATTCGATGGTAATCGGCCGAGAGATCACGTGGATCGAACGGGAATCCGTGCACATGGGGCGCGCGCTTGCCATTGACTCCGATGGGGCACTTTTGGTGCGCGGAGATGACGGCACAGAGCACCGACTTTGCACGGGAGAAATCTCGCTGCGCTTTAAATGATTAGAATAAGAACAATTCTTATTCTCAAAAAAATAGCAAAAAAGCCGAAAATTTTCTTTATTATAGCACGGAAAGCGGATTTTGCGGGCGCGTTCACAGAAAGTTAACATCAAAATGCGCCCGATTTCTTGCATTCTTGTTAAAAGAAAGATAAAATAGTATAATATAGAGAATCTTGCGATCGAAACTCGAATCATGAGATTTTTTAGAAAAACGCACACGCGAAATTACAGAAAAAAGACAAAAGGAAAGACCATGCTGGAATTTAGAAACGTTTCTTATGAAACTGCCGACGGAAAAGAGATCCTGCGCAACGTAAGCCTGCAGATCGACGATCGCTTCGTTGCGGTCACGGGCCCCAACGGCAGCGGAAAATCCACCATGGCAAAGCTGATCGCGGGCATTTATGAGCCTACGGCGGGTCAGATTTTGCTGGACGGTGTGGATATTACACATATGTCGATCACCGAGCGTGCCAAAAACGGCATCAGCTTTGCCTTTCAGCAGCCCGTTCGCTTCAAGGGCGTGACGGTCAAGGAGCTGATCTCCGTGGCTGCGGGGAAGAATATATCGGTGTCGGATGCCTGCGCATATCTTGCGGAGGTTGGCCTTTGCGCAAAGGATTATATCAACCGTGAGGTTGACGGCTCTCTTTCGGGCGGTGAATTGAAGCGCATTGAGATCGCTATGATCAACGCGCGCGGCACAAAGCTCTCGATTTTTGACGAGCCGGAGGCGGGCATCGACCTGTGGAGCTTCAATAACCTTATTCAGGTGTTCAAGGGCATGTACGAGCGCACCAAGGGCACGATCCTGATCATTTCGCACCAGGAGCGTATTCTTGACATTGCGGACAAGATCATCGTTGTGGCGGACGGGCGCGTATCGGCGTACGGTACGAAAAACGAGATTTTGCCCGAGCTTCTCGGCGCCAAGGTCGGCTGCCGCTTCTTAGGGGAGGTGCGCAAATAATGGATGCTATACAGAAGAATCTTTTGGAGCAGATCGCGGATCTGCACGACGTTCCTCAGGGCGCGTATTCGTTGCGTATCAACGGTCAGCTTCACGGCAAAAACGACTCGGAAAACATTACCATTGTAAAAAAAGAGGACAAGCCGGGCATTGATATCTACGTAAAGCCCGGAACCAAAAAGGAAAGCCTGCATATTCCTGTGCTGCTGTCGCAGTCGGGGTTAAAGGAGGTCGTGTATAACGATTTTCACATTGGTGCGGACTGTGACGTGACCATTGTTGCCGGATGCGGCATTCACAACAGCGGCAGCGCTGCCAGCGAGCATAGCGGTATCCATGCGTTCTATTTAGATGAGGGCGCGCGCGTGCGTTACGTGGAAAAGCACTACGGCGCGGGCGAGGGAACGGGTGAGAACATCATGAACCCGACCACGGTTGTCGTCATGGCGAAAAACAGCTACATGGAGATGGAAACCGCACAGATCAAGGGCGTGGATTCCACGCGCCGCGACACCACCGCAACGCTTGAGGAGGGGGCTACGCTGATTGTGCGTGAGAAGATCATGACGCACGGAAAGCAGTTTGCCGAGACCAATTTTACGGTGGATCTCAACGGCGAAAACTGTGGTACGCACGTCATTTCGCGCTCTGTCGCGAAGGATCAGAGTCGTCAGACCTTCCTCTCTCGCATCAACGGTAACAACAAGTGCTCGGGACACACTGAGTGCGACGCGATCATTATGGATGACGCATGCGTGACGGCGCTTCCGCAGATCGAGGCAAACCACGTGGACGCGTCGCTGATCCATGAGGCAGCGATTGGCAAGATCGCGGGCGAGCAGCTGATCAAGCTGATGACCCTTGGGCTTTCCGAAAAGGAGGCCGAGGAGCTGATCGTCAACGGCTTCTTAAAGTAAATACGTGTTGCAAAAGCAGCGCATCGGGCGCCCTCGCGGTAGCTTGAAGGCGCTGCTTTTTTGTGTACCTTTGAGACGGAATGGGGATGTATATTCCAAAACTGTAAAAAAATAGAAATAAAGGTGGTAAACACCCTGTACATCGGCCCGAAAATCGTCTTTTTGAGCTGTTTTTTTACTTCGTGAAAATGTAGAAAATAAGCGCCAAAAATTGTGCATGTTGCACATTTCCAAAATACAAACAGTTGTCCTACGGATTCCCGAAATTCTTCCAAAAACGAGGTAAAATAAATTTACGTTTTTGGGAATTGCCAAAAAAGAAAGAAAAAGGCGTTGGAAAGTTGCACAAAAATCGGCCATATCCAACAAAATGACTTAAAAAATGAGTAAATAAAATTTACCATCATGTCCGAAGGGTAGGAAGGGGAGAAAAGGGAAGCGGTGAATTGTAAACTTTTTTAAAAGATGTTTTGGCCGATAAGTGAATTTTTGCTCTAAAAAGCCTTTTGCGGAAAGATTTTTTCACTATTCCGCGTCTTGACAGAGAAGCAATTTTGTGTTATTATATTATATATTATTGGGAGAACTCTGCCTAATTCCGACCGTTCGGGAGAGTTTTTTCCTTGGGATTCGTTGAGAAAAAGCTCTTGCGTGTGTCTCGGTGCTGTTGCCGCGCTCACGCCGCAATCCCCATTTTGCGCGCGTACGTACGTAAAATGACGGCACGAACGGACGGGAAAGTTCAATTATTTGCAGGAGGAAACGCAAATGAGAAACAAATCATTCACAAGATTCCTTTGCTTGGTTCTGGCGGTGATGTGTCTTGGTGGCGGCGGCATTGTCGCGGTCAATGCGGAGAATACCGCATCGGCTGACAACCTCACGGACAAATCCATCGTGGACTACAAGGAAACTCTGAACACGATCTCCTACGAGGAATACCAGCTGTCGAATTTCGGCGGCGCGGCAAGCCTGTCTCAAGAGGTTGTGATCTCGCTCACGGACGACTGGACGTTCGACAACGACAACATCACCATTACGATGGTGAACGGCGTTTGGACGATGTACGTTCTGGGCAAGGCCTATGCAACGGAGGCGGAGGCGCTGAAGGACGGTGTGCCTGCAGAAATGCTCTTCCGTACCGCAGGTGGCTCTTATCGCGTGATCGACGATCAGATCGCGTCTGTAGATGCCGCTGTCGAAAAAGGCTATAAAAAGGACGAGTTGGCTTACGTTGAGGACGATTACGAGGGCCGCTGTGCGATCTACACCCCCAGCCGCGGAAAGGTGACGTGGAACGTTTCGCTGTCCGATGTCAACATCAACACCGCAACGCTGGTCAGCATCGCGCTGGAATATTTCCCCGTGATCGCAAAATCCTCGGCAATCGAGCGTGAATTCTACATCAACGGTGTAGCGCCTTATTTCGAGACCCGTTCGCTGCGCTTCTCCAAGCTCTGGGCTTCGTACCAGCAGGGAAGCACTAACGACGGCACGAGAAAGGTACTGCGCGCAACCTATACGCTGGGCAAGAATGATACTCTGAAGAGCGTTGTGGCAGCAGCAGAGAAGGCAGGTTATGTTGCGGCGGCTGAGCAATCGGGTCTTGTGACAGCTCCGACCTACACGATCGCCAAAAACAAGAAGTCGCTCACCTTTGATCAGCCTACCGTGATCACGTCTGCAATGAGCAAGTTCATCGACAAGTATGAGCTGCGCTTCTTTGCAACGGATATCAATAACAATGAGATGCGCCCGACGCAGCTGCAGACTCCTGACTGGACGGAGTACATCCTCAGCGACAGCGACGGCTTCTCTCATTCTTATAAGGTTGACGGCAAAACCTACAACAGCAATCACTTTGGTTTTGTTCTGACGCCCGACGCCAACGGCATGATGGAATTGACCCTTGACGGTGTCAACGAGCCGATGGCATTGACAAGCGTGACCCTCCTGCCGTACAAGGCTCCGATTTCCTATAAGGAGTACTATAAGGCGGCAACGAGCGCGGTCGGTAAGGGTGCCGGTAAGGGCACCATCAAGATCGAGGCAGAAAACACGGTTCGTACCTCTACGAACGTTGTTTACCCGATCGAGGACCGTACCTCTGCGCTTTCCTCTCCCGTGGACACCACCAGAACCGTGCTCAATACAATCGGTACGGAAAAGTGGTCAACCGCAGGTCAGTGGGTCGAATATTCCTTCTCGGTCGATAAGTCCGGTTGGTATGATATCTACTCTCGCTACAAGCAGAGCTATCTGGACGGTATGTACGTCAGCCGCTCGCTCGAGGTTTACACGAACTTTGGTAGTGCTGAGGCGTACATGGCTACACTCGGAATCAACAATTCCGTCGGCTACTACGAGGGTCTGCCCTTCAGAGAAGCCGCAAATCTCCGTTACGATTACGGAACCGGCTGGCAGGTAACCGCTCTGTCCGATGAGGGTGGAGAAAATAAGGATATCTTCCATTTGTATTTTGAGAAGGGTGTCATTTACACCGTTCGCTTCCAGGTGACTCTCGGCTCCATGAGCGATCAGGTACGCAAGATCGAAAGCATTCTGAATGCGCTGAACACCTGCTACCTTGATATCATCAAGCTCACGGGTACCACTCCCGATGACTACCGTGATTACAACTTCTACCGCGTGCTTCCCAACACGCTCCGTAGCATGGTGGCACAGAAGAAGTCGCTCGAGGAGATCTCTGCATCCCTGCGTAAGAATGCGGGCGTGGCATCTACCTACACGGGTATTTGTGACAAGCTCGTTGACCTGCTTGACCGTATGGTTCAGGAGGGCGGCGCACCGATCGCGAAGAACCTTGATACCTTCAAGAGCTACGTCGGCTCTCTCGGTACCTTCCTCTCCGACGCAAAGACCCAGCCGCTTCAGCTGGACTACCTTTCCGTTCAGCCTGTCAACACCGAGCCGCCTAAGGCAGAGGGCAACTTCTTCCAGGCGTTCTGGCACGAGCTGCTCAGCTTCATCCAGAGCTTCTTCCGTGACTATAACAGCATGGGTGCTACCGAGGAGCTGACCGATAGCAGCCACGTGATCAAGGTTTGGGTGCCTTACGGACGTGACCAGGCAAATGTCATTCGTAACCTCTCCACCAACGGCTTTACGCAGGAATACGGCATTTCCGTTGACCTGAAGCTCGTCACGGGCGGTACGCTCCTGCCGTCGATTTTGGCAGGTATGGGCCCTGACGTTTACCTCGGACTTGATCAGGCATCGGTTATCAACTACGCAATCCGCGGTGCATTGATCGAAATCGAGGATATGCCCGGATTTGAAGAAGTGCTTGACTCCGGTGTGTTCAACGACGCGGCAATGATCGTTCTCGGCATTGCAGATGCCGACAACGATATGCACTACTACGGACTCCCCGAAACGCAGAGCTTCTCGATGATGTTCGTTCGTTTGGACGTTCTTGCGGACCTTGGTGTTGAAATTCCCAAGACGTGGGACGATCTTTATAAGGCACAGACCACTCTCCAGTCCAACAACATGGAGATCGGTGTGGGTGCCGAGTACAAATACTTCCTCTATCAGCTTGGCGGTGACCTTTGGGCTGACGGCGGTATGAGAATTAACCTTGATTCTCCCGTAGGTCTTAAGGCGTTCGAGGATATGTGTAACATGTTTACGCAGAACTCCTTCCCATATACCTACGATGCGGCAAACCGTTTCAGAACCGGTGAGATGCCGATTATCATTGCGGGATATACCGCTCTTTATAACCAATTGAAGGTTTTTGCAACCGAGCTTGACGGTTGCTGGACATTCGTTCCCGTTCCCGGTATTCAAAATGAGGACGGTAGTATCAATAACGATTCTATTTCCGGTGTTACGGCAGTCGTTATGATCTCGGGGACGACCAGTAAGAAGGATGCATGGAGCTACATGCGCTGGTACACGGGCGCTGATTGCCAGGAAAGCTATGCAAACGAGATGGTTGCGATCATCGGTGACTCTGCAAAGCATCCTACGGCAAACCGCGACGCGCTGATCAGTATGCCTTGGACTTACGACGAGTACGAGGAGGTCAGAAAGCAGTTCGATAATCTGGCATCCGTTAACAACTATCCCGGTTATTACTACATTGACCGTTACACCAACTTCGCATTCCTCGCCGCTTACAACGACGGTGCGGATCCCAAGACCGAAATTCTGAGTTACATCAATACGATCAACACCGAGATCACCCGTAAGCGTCAGGAATTCAAACTCGAAACACTGGAGCTGGGACAGACGCTCGCAGAAAAGAGATTGGGTCAGGCAACCGAAGCACTCGACGCTTTGGTGAAGAAGTACAATGAAACGCCCTACAAGGATGCGATTTCCGAGGCAAGATACGCGATCAGAAACGCAAGTGAGGATCAAGAGGATTACATTCTGCTGCAGAATGCCGCAGAGGACTTCAAGGAGATCCTGGAATCCAAGTGGGACGGCAAATACGTGAAGATCAAGAAAGCAAACGGCACTTCCGTTTCCAAACCTTCCTATTATGTAAGTATTACCAAGCAGACGATGGAGAAGGATGATGGCGGATATGCAATTGAAGATTTGAGCGAGCTGAAGATGGTGTACTTTATCATTGAGGCATTGAACGGCGCAGCAAATGCGTTCGCGTCATACTGACTCGTCTAAATTCTACAGAGGAGAAAGAGCATATGTCAAAACAAACAGCAGAATATAAGGCTGTTGCCAGAAAAGACATGACCTATCGCCAATGGATATGGAAGGAAATGAAGCGCAACTGGATCGCGTATCTTCTGATCGCGCCCTACGTGCTGATCTTCACCCTGTTTACCATTGTCCCCGTGGTTCTCTCTTTTGTCATCAGTTTTACAGACTTTAACATGCTTCAGTGGCCGAATTTCGTCGGTCTTGAAAACTTCATCAACCTGTTCTTTGCAGACGATATTTTCCTCATCGCCTGCAAGAACACGCTGATCTTTGCGGCGATCGTAGGTCCTGCATCCTACCTGATGTCCTTCCTGGTTGCATGGTTCATCAACGAGCTGCCGCCCCGCGTCCGTTCGATCATTACCCTGATCTTCTACGCACCGTCCATTTCCGGTCAGGTGTACATGATCTGGGGTACGCTCTTCTCGGGCGACGCCTACGGTTGGATCAACGCAACGCTGATCGAGGCAAACATTATTACCGAGCCGATCCAGTGGTTTAAGGATGCCGACTACGTTATGCCCCTGTGTATCGTGGTTGCGCTTTGGACCTCTTTGGGCCACGCGTTCCTGTCCTTTATCGCGGGCTTGCAGGGCGTCGATCGCTCGCTTTACGAGGCGGGTGCAGTTGACGGTGTCAAGAACCGTTGGCAGGAGCTTTGGTACATCACGCTTCCCAGTATGCGCCCGCAGCTGATGTTCGGTGCCGTCATGGCAATTACGAACTCCTTCGGCTTTGGTGGCGTCGTTACCGCACTTTGCGGCTTCCCGTCGGTCGACTACGCAGCGCATACCATTATGCACCACCTGGAAGACTACGGTGGATCCCGTTATGAGATCGGTTATTCGTCAGCAATCGCAGTCGTCCTCTTTGCGGTCATGATCGGTGCGAACATGGTCGTTAAGAAAGTTCTCTCAAAGGTAGGTCAATAATATGGCAAAGCTAAGAACAAGAAAACATAAAGTCGTATTATCCCGTTCCGCGGGAGGAGATGCCGGCATTACAGTCATGCTGACGATTCTCGGTATCTTCATGTTCCTTCCTATGGTGTACGTCGTGGCACAGTCGCTCAAGCCTCTTGACGAGTTGTGGATGTACCCCCCGAGATTCCTCGTGCAGCGTCCGACGCTGAGTAACTTTACCGACCTGTTCACCCTGATGAACGACTCGTGGGTTCCGTTCTCGCGTTACATCTTCAACACCGTGTTTACGTCGGTCATGGGTACCTTCGGACACCTGTTCATTGCATCTATGTGTGCGTACGCGCTGGCGAAGATCAAATTCCCGGGCGGAAAGATGGTCTTCTCCACGATCCGTACCTCTCTGATGTTCCACTCCACGGTCACCGCGATCACCAGCTTCATGTTGATGAGTGCGTTCAAGATGATTGATACCTACTGGGCGATCATCGTTCCCGCATGGGGATATACGCTGGGTCTTTACTTGATGAAGCAGTTTATGGACACCAACGTTCCCGATACGGTTCTGGAGAGTGCGCGTCTTGACGGTGCGAGCGAGATCCGTACCTATTGGATCATCGCAATGCCTATGGTTAAGCCCGCATGGCTGACGCTGATCATCTATTCGTTCCAGTCCCTTTGGAATGCGGGTTCTTCCATTTATATTTATTCCGAGCAGTTGAAGTCGTTCAACTACGCAATCGGTCAGATCACCGCGGGCGGTATCAAGCGTGCGGGCGCATCTGCAGCAGCAACCGTGCTGATGATGGCGGTGCCGATTCTGGTCTTCGTCATTACGCAGTCGAACATCATCGAAACGATGGGCTCGAGCGGTATGAAGGATTAAGGAGGACAATATGAAAAAAATTATATCTGTATTGCTGATCGTATTGTCGCTCACGATGATCATTCCCATGGCGGTCCTTTCGACCTCTGCGGCATCGGCATATCAGACCTATACTTACTCCATTGACGGAACAGCGCTTTATTCTCCGGATGCTTATTCCGCAGATGTTTCGATGACCTCTAAGGATATGGGTCTTGATAAGGATCTGAACAAGCCGAACGATCTGGTAACCGATAGCGATGGCAACGTCTATATTGCCGACTCCGGCAATAACCGTATCGTTATTTTCAACCGTACTTTCGAGTATCAGGGCTCGATCGAGACCTTCGTCATTGAGGGTATCGACAGCACGTTCAAGAACCCTAAGGGCGTTTTTGTAACCGATACGTCGATCTGGGTGTGTGATACCGGTAACCTGAGACTTTTGGAGTTTGATAAGGAAACGAGAAGCTTCCAAAAGAAGATCGGTGCTCCCGACAGCCAGCTGTTTGGCGATAGCTCGAATTTCAGCCCGATCGCGATGGCGGTTGACCAGTACGGCAGAATTTACGTCGTTTCCGACGCTTCCAACGAGGGTATCATCGTTATGAACTCCAACGGTGATTTCGTCGGATTCATCGGCTCTCAGGCAGTCGCGCTTTCCGCATGGGAGATCATCTGGAGAAACTTCCAGAGTGCCGAGCAGAGAGCGAAGCAGGATTCTACCGTCACCACGACCTATAATAACATTACTATTACGAACGATGGCTTTATCTACGTAACCACCAGCAGTATCGAGGAGAACTCCGTTCAAGGAGCCATTTCGGGCAAGTCCAAGGACGGTACCTACATGCCCGTTAAGCTGCTCAATCCCGCCGGTGACGAGATCATGCGAAGAAACGGCTTTTGGCCGCCGGCAGGTGAGATTGATATCTTCGGTATCGTTGATTCCGAGGCTGCGGCATCCGGCGTATCGCAGATCGTTGACGTAGCTGCAGGTCCTGAAAAGACGTGGTCTATCATCGACGCAAAGCGTCAGAAGATCTATACCTACGATTATAACGGCAACCTGCTCTTCGCCTTTGGTGATATGGGTACGTTGCTGGGTAGTATCAAGACCATCAAGGCCATTACTTATCAGGGCGATAAGATGCTGGTGCTTGACTCCGGCGCAAACTGCTTGGTTGTATACAACCGTACCGAGTACGGTGATATGCTGATCAACGCAATCGCAGCGGAGAACTCTCTCAACTTTGATTACGCGATCGAGTGTTGGGAAAAGGTCCTGCAGAGAAACTCCAACTTCGACGCGGCTTACGTCGGTATTGGTAACGCACTGTACCGTAGCGCAAAGTACGAGGAGGCAATGGAGTATTACGAAGCCGCATACGACACGGAGAACTGGTCCGAGGCGTACAAGATGGTGCGCAAGGAGTGGATGTCCAAGTGGCTGATCCCGATGGTGATTGTGCTGATTGCGATCATTGTTCTCGTGATCAAATTCTTTGCTTGGACCGCAAAGGTCAACAAGCGTGTTTCGACTGACGGTAAGGCAAGAAAGACCTACGGGCAGGAGCTGCTCTACGGCTTTTACGTGATCTTCCATCCGTTCGACGGCTTCTATGACCTCAAGCACGAGCATCGCGGCTCCGTGCGCGGATCCCTTACCTTTATTGGTATCGCAATTCTGACGATGTTCTATCAGGGCATCGGTCAGGGCTACGTGCTCAATCCTACGGGTCAGGTTACAACCATTTGGGCGCAGGCTCTGGGCGTTCTGATCCCGCTGGCACTGTTTATTGTTGCAAACTGGTGTCTGACGACCTTGTTCGAGGGTGAGGGAAGCTTTAAGGATATTCTCATCGCGTCCGGCTACTCGCTCGTTCCGATGCCGCTGTTGATGGTGCCCGCCACCGTTGCATCCAACTGGGTTACCTCTACCGAGGCAGCGATCGTTTCCATGATCACCGTAATCGCTTTGATCTGGGTATTCATGCTGCTGTTCTTCGGAACGATGGTTACACACGATTATTCACTTGGCAAAAACTTTATCACGGTTCTCGGTACCATTGTTGCAATGGCGTTTATCGTGTTCCTGGTTCTTCTGTTCAGCATGTTGCTGACCAAGATGGTAGGTCTGGTCACCAACATCGTAACAGAGATCCAGTACCGAGTATAAGACAGACAGGAGGAAAAAGATATGAAAAATACAAAACGCATACTTTCGACACTCTTAGCTGTCATTATGATGCTCGGTGCGCTCGCGGCCGTGATCACGGTGCCTGCTGCGGCAGATACCCAAAGCGTTTCCAGAGCTCTGGAATCGGCAGAGATCAAGGAATACTACCTGAATACCAAGTTCAATACCCCCGAGGAAAAGCTTTACAGTAAATACATGCAGTGGATGTATACCGATCCTACCGGCAGATACGAGCTGCATGCAGATGCCAACACGGGCGAGGTTGCTTGCCTTGATACGGCAACCGGAAGCATTCTGTTTACCAACCCCTATGACATCGCGACGATCAAAACCGAAGCAAACAGATATGAGGCTCTTTCTCAGATCATTATCGTTTGCGAGAATAATATGGGTAACAAAGAGACGCTGAATAGCTTCGAGGATGCGGCTCTGAACGAGCAGATCAAGGTTCAACAGATCAAAAAGGGTGTTCGCGTAGAATACACGATTGGTCGTGAGGATACCAAAAAGCTGGTTCCCATGGAAATTATGGGTACCGACTTCGAGGAAGCGATCCTGATCCCGTTGCAGGAGGCGGTTGAACGCGGAGAAATGACCGAGTTCGAATATAAGACCTTTGAAAACCGTTGGATCTGCCACGACATTCAGAACATGAAGGGATACCTTCGTGCAGAATGGTTGACCCAATATCCTTGCCTTGAAAAGGCGTACAATGAGAACGGCGTGTATCCCGATCTGTGGATCTTCCGTAGCAACGTCAGTGCAGCGGACATTCAGAAGACTGAGGACACGATCAAGAAGTTTACCGATTACTCCTACGAGGAATTGGATGCGCACCATGAGACGACCGGATATGAGGCAACCGATGCGATCGAGCCCGCCTTCAAGCTGGCCCTTGAGTATTACGTCGACGAAAACGGCATGTCCGTTCGTCTGCCCTGTAACGGTCTGCGCTACGACATGGCTAACTTCAAGGTCGAAAGCATCAGCATTCTTCCTTTTATCGGAGCCGGCAACTACACGCAGGACGGATACGCGTTCCTTCCGGACGGCTCGGGCGCATTGTTCGATTATGAAACGATGCAGAATAAGAACTTTGCCGTTACAGGTCAGGTTTACGGTGAGGACTATGCTTATCACGAGCTGATCAATATGAAGTATGAGCGCGTGGTACGCTACCCCGTATACGGCGCCGTTTCCACCGAAAAGATCTATGAGTACACCTATTCGCAGGGCGGTGTTATGGCAACCAAGAAGGTTTCCGCCACCGTTATGACGCCCGATGAGATCATGGCCGATCTTGAAAAGATCGGTGCCGATCTGATCTCCTCGAATTTTGAAAATCCGATCGAGTACAAGCGCGGATATATGGCGATCATTGAGGAAGGCGAATCGCTGACCAAGATCAAGCTGGAGCACGGACAAAGCAGACATCGGTACTGCACCGTACGAAACAACTTTAAGCCCCTTGCAACGGACAAAAACGAAAATGGCGTTCCGCTGCAATCCAGAAAGTACACGGGAAGCCTCTCGATCCGCTTTGTGATCCTTTGCAATGACGATGCTGCGGCAATCGCAAAGCAGACCTATCCTTCCTATAAGTATTACTCCACGTCCTGGGTTGGCATGGCAAAGGCATACCGCGAGTATCTGGATCAGATCGGTGTGCTGGATCCCTTGACCGAGAAGGACGTAAAGGACGATATTCCCCTGTATATCGAAAGCTTTGGTGCCCTGGAAACGCAGGAGACCATCGCGACGATCCCCGTTTATCTCATGACTCCTCTGACGACGTTTGATAACGTGCTCTCCATGTACAACGAGCTCTCTAAAAACGACGTCAAGAACATCAACTTCAAGATGACCGGCTTTGCTAACGGCGGTATGTATTACAAGGTTCCCTCGGCACTGAAGTGGGAAAAGGCTGTTGGCGGCAAGGATGGCTTCTCGGAGCTGGTCAATGCGGCAAAGAAGATCAACAAAAAGAATGATGGAAGCTCTCATCTGGGACTTTATCCCGACTTCGATTTCGCATATATTCAGGAAAACACCCTGTTTGACGCGGTGCACCTGAAGAAGGATGCGATTAAGACGATGGATAATCGCTATACCTCTTACTGGCAGTACAGCCCCACGCAGCAGACCTTCGTAACCTTCTACCAGCTGGCGATTTCGCCTTCCCGTTATAGCAAGTTCTATACTAAGCTCCTTGAGAACTACGTACAGTATGGCAACAAGGCCATCTCGGTTGCATCCTTGGGTAACATCCTGAACTCCGACTTTGACGAGGAGGAGCCTTACAACCGTGAGGAGAGCAAGGAATTTACGACCGAGGCACTCGCTTACATGGCAAAGAAGGGTTACAGCATCATGACCGACGGCGGAAACGCGTACACGTGGAAGTACGTTGATCATATCCTGAATGTGGATCTTGACTCCAGCCGCTACCTCGAGTCGAGCGCGTCTGTTCCGTTTATTGGAATGGTGCTGCACGGATACATCCAGTTTGCAGGCTCGCCTTTGAATGAAGAGGGTGACGCAAATTATGCAATGCTTCGCGCAATCGAGAACGGCTCCTCGCTCTACTTTATTCTGTCCTATCAAAACACGGCAGAGCTGAAGAACGACCCCGTTCTGAGCCAGTACTATTCGATCCGTTACAATATCTGGGTCGAGGACGTTATAGCTTATTACACAGAGTTGAATCGGGCACTTAAGGACGTACAGACCAAGCAGATCATTAATCATGAGTTTTTGATTGGTGAGCGTGTCGTGGATCTTGACGAGCTTGAAAAGGACATTGCCGACAAGCTTCAGGATGCCGCAAACGCTGCAAATACGGCACAAAAGAACGACTATATTTCGGGTCTTGTATCTGTTTCTGATGCATGGAACCTCTTGTATGAGGCAGAGGGAACAATGAAGTCGATCCTGAAAAATGTTAACGGACTGAACGCGAAGATCGCGGCTGCACGTGCTACGTGCGAGGCAAATTCCGATTTTGATACCGTGATGCAAGCACTCAACGATGCGGCTCTCGCTCTTGAGAACGCAGACGAAGAGGGGAAGGCAGCAGCACAGGAAGCATACGATGAGGCTCTGAAGGCAGTCATGGCACAGCTGCAGGCGCTTTACGACGCAACGATGCTTCTCCTGGATTACTCCGTGGAGCTTGCTGCATACAAGGATCAGTCCGACGATCTTGTCGCGGCTTATCCCAAGGCAATCGAGTTGGTTGAAAACTCCTACATGTACGAGGATGACGAAGCAACCAGAGCAATGCTTCTGGAGCAGATGAACGGTTACCTCGCAGCGGCACAGCCCTATTTTGCACAGATCGCAGACGCATATAGCGTATATGCAAACGATCTGAAGCTTGGCGACGCAACCGGCGCGTTCTTCTCTGACGCAGCTACCGCCGTCAAGAAAGTGTTTGTAGATAATGTATACAACGTAGCAGATCTTGATGCGCTTACCAATCTTTGCGGCGGCTATATCTTCGACCTTGATCTTTTGAATCTGCTTTACGCAGCAAAGACGGAGAAAGAGGACGACAAGACACAGATCGGCGACAATGATAACAACGGTAAGATTGTGGTTGACAACAACCGCATTGTTGCAGTCACGTACGGCACGGGTGATACGGCTTACAAGACGTTCATCCTGAACTACAACGGCTTTACGGTGCGCGTTGTATATAACGGTACGATTTATACCATTGAAAGCGGCGATTACGTTATGATCACCGCATCCGCGAATGCTTGAGAAAGGGAGGAAAGCATATGACAAACGATGTAAAAATCAGTCAAGCCCCTTCGGTGAGTGTGCCGAAGTCCGCAAAGCGGAAAAAGATCGCCTCCCTTGATCGCCGTAAGGCTCGCTCCGGTTGGCTGTTTGTTCTTCCGTTTCTGATCGGCTTCGTTCTGATCTATTTGCCTCTGCTGGTCGACTCCTTGGAGATGAGCTTCAGCTTGATCGACGACCGTGCAAACACAAGAGAATTTGTAGGCTTTGATAACTTTGTAGGAGTATTCACGAAGTATAGCGACCCTACCACCCATCAGACCTTTCCGCAGGTGCTGGTTGAGGGATTGGGCGCGTTGGCGTTTGAGCTTCCCGCAATCCTTCTGTTCTCTCTGTTCATGGCAGTTATGTTAAATCAGAAAATGGCGGGCCGCGCGTTCTTCCGTGCAATCTTCTTTATCCCCGTTATTATTTCTACCGGTATCATGCAGAGCGTTTTGGCTGCTCCCGAAATCAGTAGCGATGCTGCGCAGGAGGGAATTGATACGGGTGAACAAGAGGAGTCCGGTGGATTGATTGAGGCCACGGATTTGCAATGGCTGTTTG
This sequence comes from Eubacteriales bacterium, assembly GCA_045661185.1. Classification (GTDB taxonomy): domain Bacteria; phylum Bacillota; class Clostridia; order Oscillospirales; family CAG-272; genus UMGS1865. The sequence continues at coordinate 17,171 of JAZRFD010000141.1, forward strand.
CCAACATGTCCGTGGGACAGGAGCTGATTTTGTACGTCACGCAGCTGGTTAATAATATCTTCAATATTATTAACCGTTCGGGCGTACAGATGCTGATCTTCCTCGCAGCACTGCAGTCGATTTCGCCCGCGATCTACGAGTCGTGTAAAATCGACGGCGCAACCGGCTGGGAAACCTTCTGGAAGGTTACCTTCCCGATGATCAGCCCCATGATCCTCGTCAATGCGATCTATACCGTTATTGACTCGTTCACAATCTCCACCAACCCTGTCATGCAGTACATCACCACCGCATCCGGCGTTGTGACGGGCGATATTCCCGGACGTGAGTACAGTACGGCAATGGCGTGGATCTACTTCTTGATCGTTATCCTGATCGTAGCGTTGATTACAGGTGTCATGTCGGCATTTGTCTTCTATCAACGCAAGAATGACTAAGAAGGGAGGAGCAAAGTATGAATGCACAAAATGTTGATCAGAAGCCGCGTATCAAGCGCGAATCCAAAAATAAGATCCGCGTGGAATTTGACCGCACACCTCTGAAGCAGCGACTAAAAGAAAAGTTCCTCACCATGACGTTCCTGCAAAAGGTCGTTATCAAGATTTTCCAATACGTTTTGATGATCGGTATTGCATACGTTATTCTTCAGCCGTTTATTACCATGATCTTCGATTCCTTCAAGTCGATCGACGACTTTGTGGACGTAACCGTCTTTATGATCCCGAAGAACGTAACGTTTGATCTCTACCGCGCGATCTTTACGGAGCAGGAATTTGAATATTTCCGTGCGTTTGGAAACACCTTTACACTGGCGCTTTCCTTGGCACTTCTGCAAACGCTGACCTGCTGTTTGATCGGCTACGGCTTTGCAAAGTTCAAATTCCGAGGCAGAAATCTGATCTTTATGCTGGTTATGCTGACGATGATCATCCCTCACCAGACGCTGCGTGAAGCAATGATGTTGAAATTCAATTATTTTGACATTCTCGGCATCATCCGCTTGTTCAAGGGCGGCGGAATCGAGTTCTTTGATTGGAACATAAAGGAGCTTGGCCCCGGTGTTGCGGATTTCTTTGAGAGTCTCAATGTTCTTCCCGATAAGATCACGCTGGCGGCAAATTCCTTTGGTGGAAAGAAGACGGAGATCATACTCGAGCAGGCAGGCGTTAACATTAGCTCGACCTACGTTCCGCTCATGCTCCTGTCCGTCACGGGACTCGCGTTTAAGAACGGTCTGTATATCTTCTTGTTGCGTCAGTTCTTCCGCGGCATTCCCGATGAACTGGAGGAATCCGCATACATGGACGGCTGCGGTACGTTCCGCACCTTCTTCCAGATCATTCTGCCTTTGTCGATCCCGATGATGGTGACAGTATTCTTGTTCTCGTTCTGCTGGCAGTGGACGGATACCTTCTACATTGACCTGTTGAATGTGTCCAAGTACGATGACTCGAAGCAGCTGCTCGTTGACATGGTCAGATACCATGAAATAGCGAACAGTAAGATCCTGTATAATCCCGCTCACCCGGGATCCGGGGCTTACGGAAACGCCTTGTATAATACAACGGCAATGATGGCTATCGCGCCGCTGATTATCTTGTATGCCTTCTGCCAGAACTTCCTGGTACAGGGTATCGAGCACTCCGGTATCGCGAACTAATACAAAAAAACGAGGAGGATCTTCGGATCCTCCTCTCTTTATTATAGATTACAAAACAGCTGTTCGAGCGCTGCATAGCCGGGTGTGCCGGAGCGCTTGAGTAATTGATCGGCGGCGGTGCAAGCATCAAGCGCCCGACGCAGACGCCGTTCATCCGCTTGGCGCATGGATTTTTGATACAATCCAACCTTGTATTCATGAAGCCGCGGGGTAAAGCTTGCCGCGATTTCGGCAGCAGACGCGCCGTCGTTTGTCATGCTGTGCACGGCAACCATCTCGCAGATCACGCGCGTCACGTCACCGAATACGATCAGCGGATCAATACGGCGGAAGCGATAATCGGCAAGGATGCTCAGCGCTGCATCGTTTCTGCCTTCCATAACCGCATTTGTAAAGGCAAATGCGTCGTATTCGTTGGCGGGAGTGCAGACCAAACGCATGGAGCCTTCGTCGGCAACGTCCCTTTCGTGGAAGCGCAGATAAAAGGAAAGCTTATCAATTTCGTTTGCCAGAATAAACATGCTATGCCCGCAGTATTCGGCAAAGCGGGTGCAAAAAGCGGGTTCGGCATTCACACCGTTGTGCGCAAAGTGCTTTTGGATCCACGCCGCAAGCTTTGCGGTGGTGCAACGCTCAAAATGGACGGGGGTCAGATGCTCGGCAAGCTTTGCAAGCGTTTTTGAAGGGCTTTTGGGGAGATACCCCGCGTTCAGACCATCCGCCGCGACCGTGACGATGAGCACGTTGTAGTCGTATTCGTCCAAGGCGGCCAGTGCTTCGCAAAGCGCATCCAGCTCGTTTTGGCGCATGGTGTTAAAATTGAGCCCCGAGAGCGTGATCAGCTTGCGGTCGGCCATCATGGGGATGGGCATGAGCGCGTCAATCAGGCGGGCGGGCTCAAAGTCCACGGCATCAAGCTTCATTTCATTAAAGGAAGAAAAGGTGGGATCGGGGCAGAGGCTCTCTCGCGCCTGCTTGATGGCGAAGGCTTTTAAATAATCCTCGTCACCAAAAAATAAATATCCCGTTCGCGGGCCGGCCTTCAGCTCCTTGCGAAAGTCCGATTCTTTTAAGATATCCACGGCAACTCCTCCTTTTTTCATCATTAAAAATATTATAGCATTTTTTGTGCCGCGCGTCAAGGCACGGCGGAAATTTAAAGAGGAACATTTTTTCAAATATTTTCAAAAAAAATGAAAAACCCCTTGACAAAGAGTGGATAATCGGTTATAATATAGCATGTCATTGTGTGAAAAAAAGCGTATTCCAAGCAGAAAAAGTGAAACGCTTCCGATTTCATCTAAAGGAGGTGCAAACGATGCTCAGAACTTACCAACCGAAAAAGCGTCAGAGAAAAAAGGAGCATGGCTTCAGAAAAAGAATGAAGACTGCTGATGGCAGAAACGTACTCAAGAGAAGACGCGCAAAGGGCAGAAAAAGACTGACCTATTGATCGCTGCCGATCACGGCGCGACCCCAACATAAAAACACCGACTGCCGAAGAAGCGTTCCGCGCCTATCGCCGTCGGCGTTTTTATTGCCCGCGTTTATTTATTTTTTATTTTAACGGAAGCAACTTTGAACAAAGGAAAAGCCAATGAAGTACACAACCATTAAGGAACATCATCTGTATAATAAGACCTTTCAACGGGGAAAACGGTATTCGGGACGCTACGTGTCTGTGTTTGTTTTGCGGGATCTTGCCGCAAAGCGACTGAAGAAGGAAAACCCCGAAAAGCAGTTCTATAACCGCTTCGGTGTGGCTGTGACGAAGCGTGTGGGGGGCGCTGTGCAGAGAAATCGCGTCAAGCGAATCCTGCGAGCGGCATACCGCGCGATCGAGCCTGAGCTGAAAACGGGATTTTTGGTCGTTCTGAGCCCACGCGATGGGATTTTGAATGTCAAATCCACCGACGTGGAGCGCGAATTGCGAAAGGGCTTTGAGAGATTGGAGATGCTCCGAGTAACCGACGTCTTATGAAATACGTGTGTATATGGCTCATTCGTTTTTACCAAAAATTTATATCTCCGCTCAAAGGACAACCCACGTGCCGATTCACGCCCACCTGCTCCTCTTATGCCGTACAAGCATATAAGAAGCGCGGATTTTTTGTGGGAACGGTGCTCACGGTGTGGAGGATCTTTCGGTGTCAGCCGTTTTGCAAGGCAGGGTATGATCCCGTGCCCGAAAAGGGCTTGAAAAATCCCGATTACGCCGCACGTCCTTTAACGAAGTACTATTATCCCGAAGAATACGGTTTGGAACAAGACGAAGACGGGGCACAATGATTCTGCGGCACCGCGCAGAAAATCAACAACGGCGGTGCGAGTCCCAAAAACAAGAAGGGAGAATTTGTAAGGTAGCTTACAAGAACATGAACATGAAAAGATTATTTACAAAACGTGTAGCCGTTCTGTTGCTGGCAGTGCTCACGGTCGTGATGCTGTTCAGTGGCTGTGCAGGCTGCAATAATCAGCCTCAGCCCTTGGCATACGACGACTCCGAGCTGAAAACTGATGCAGGCTTGAGCTTTGAAATATTGGACAAGACCGCAAAGGTGATTCAGAAGGCAGATGCAATCGATGACTTTTTGGCAGCTGATGCCGATGGAGCGTATGCCGTGATCGAGGCGGCAAACGCTGTTGTGACCGACGGTGCATTGAGCGATGCCGAGCTGAAAACGCTCAAAAACGGGCTGAAGGCAAAGTACGTTGATGCGTTGCAGAGCGCGTTCGCAATCGTTCCCGGTGGAACCGATTACGATTACGATTATACAAAGTTGATGAACATCGAAAAGGATCCCATCGACGCAAAGCTCCTTAAGAAGATTGCGGCTGTCATTTCCGTGGCGTATGCCGCAAACGGCGACGCAAAATTTGACGGTCAGACGGGTCTGATCGTGGCAAGCCGCGGACAGGACTATACGTCCAAGAAGTACAATCCCGATTCCACCAAGGTGGGAGAGATGAATCTTAAGGGAGCGTATAACGTCATTAAAGAGGCAAACGATACCGTTAAGACTATGAAGAAGAACGGCGAGAAGGTAGCGGCTGATGTCAAGGCCCTTTCCTCTGCCGATCTTGCAAAGTTGGAGACTTCTCTTGAAGCTAAGCACGTCAACGCGCTGATTGATTCGTTCAAGTCGGACGTAACGGTAGAAAAGGAAGGGCTCTTTGGCGGCCTCCTTTCCGGTGTGGGTGTGATCTTAGGGTGGCTCACCCGTACTCTGGGCTTTGGCTCTTATATCGTTGGTATCTGCATTTTTGCAATTGTGATCGAGATTTTGATGCTGCCGTTTGCAATCAAGCAGCAGAAAAACTCCATCAAGCAGGCAAGCCTGCGTCCGAAGGAAATGGCGATCCGCAACAAGTACAAGGGCCGCAACGACCAACCCACCATGCAGAAGATGCAGGCGGAGATTCAGGAGCTTTACCAGAGAGAAAACTTCAGCCCCTTCAACGGCTGCTGGACGATGCTCATTCAGCTCCCGATCATCATGGCACTGTACTATATTGTCATTGACCCGTTGCGCTACGTGTTCGGTCAGGGTCAGGAGCTTGGCGTGGCTCTGCGTAGCTTCGCAACCGCACCCCGCGCGGCAGGCGGTCTTGGCATTGACGTGACGTCCACGAACGGCACGATCGAGCTGCTTTCCAAGATGGG
>JAZRFD010000142.1:0-6099 GCA_045661185.1 Eubacteriales bacterium
CTGCCCTTTTTTGCGGCAGCCTTGTTATTATACCACTTTGTCCCTTTCTTGTCAAGTACTTTTTTAAACTTTTTTCAAGTTTTTTTGCACTTTTTTCGGAAAATGGGGGGTAGCTGCCTTTTTTGTGGGTAGCCTGTACATTTTATCACTACTTGTCCCTTTTGTCAAGCATTTTTTTCGCTTTTTTCATTATTTTTCATTTTTTCAGCAATTTCAACTGTTTATGTGCGACATTATGGACGACTTTTCTATGAAAAATAAACGACACCGTATAACAAAGAACGAACCGCATTGGGCTTTGCGGCTCGCTCTTTGGTCTTTTTCACACGTCCCGTCTGCCCTCAAGGGCGCGGAAAAGCGTGATTTCGTCTGCATATTCGAGGTCGGCACCAACCGGCACACCGTACGCCAAGCGCGTCACGCGGACACCGAATGGGCGCAAAAGGCGCGACAGATACATGGCGGTCGCCTCCCCCTCGACGGTGGGATTGGTGGCGACGATGATCTCCTCGACGACGCCATCCTCAAGCCGTTCCAGAAGCTCCTTGATCTTCAGTTGGTCGGGGGTAACACCGTTCATGGGCGAGATAAGGCCGTGCAGAACGTGGTAGGTTCCGCGGAATTCCCTCACCTTTTCCATGGCAATCACGGTTTTGGGATCGGTCACAACGCAGATCACGGTCGGGTCGCGCTCCTCATCCATGCACACCGCACAAAGCTCGCGGTCGGTCAGATTCTGACAGATCGGGCAAAGGTGGATCTTCTCCTTTGCGGTAACGATCGCGTCCGCAAATGCGCGCGCCTCCTCTGGCTCCAGCTCCAGTATCGAATACGCCATACGCATGGCGGTCTTTTTTCCAACGCCCTCAAGCTGCGCGAATTTTTCCGCCAACAGGCGCAGGGATTCAATGTATTCTGCCATCGGATCAGAACATTCCGGGCAGGTTCATAGGACCCGTGATCTTATTCATTTCCTCATTGGTGGTGTCATCCACGCGCTTGATCGCTTCGTTGACGGCCGCCACAAGGATATCGGACAAGGTTTCGATGTCATCGGGATCCACGATCTCGGGCTTGAGATTAATGGCAAGGATCTCACGCTTACCGTTGATCTTGACGTTGACAACGCCGCCCCCCGCGGAAATATCATACTCGCGCGCGTTTAGCTCCTCCTGCTTTGCGGCCATATCCTCCTGCATTTTCTGTGCCTGGCGGATCATTGCCTGCATATTCTGCGCGCCGCCCATTCCCTTCGGGATATTTGCTCTCATAGTGATTTCTCCTTCATTTATTATATAGTTCTTTGATTACGGTTCTTCTGCCGCTTCTATGATCTCGTCGATCACGCTTTTATTCTCCGTCTGCCCCTCGACCTCATAGATCAGGTCGCGATCCGCGATCTCGCGGCGCAAAACGGTTGCTACGGCCACACGCAAGCGGTCGCGTGCGTCATCCTTTTCCATCATACCAAGCGCAAATGTGTTGTTAAAGCGCACAATCAGCTGCCCATTCTCTGTGGTGTATGCGCGCGCGCCTCTGACAAAGCTTGCCAGCATCGGTGCGGAAACCGCCATACGTTGAGCCGCCTCCATCCAGTTACGCATGGGGCGAAGGATGCGCTTTTCGGTGCCGGACACCATTACGGACGGTGCTGCGGAAACCGATTTTTCCGCTTTCTCAACAACGGGCACCGATTGTTGCGCCTTGGGTTCTTGGGAATCTGTCGCTTTGGCAGGCGCGAACATGCGCCCCGTGACCATTTGTTCCTCTAACTGAGCAATGCGTGAGAGCATCGCCTCCGCAGAGGTGTCCAAGGACGCGTCGCACATACGGATCAGGGTCATTTCGGCAAGGACACGCTTGACTGCGTTGGATTGCTGCATGGCAAGCAGCGCGTCCTCCATCAATCTGCAATGGTACAATAGCGTTTCCTTGCTGAATTTTTGCGTGATCTCCTTCATCTGCGCCATTTCATGGTCTGTCAGATCCAGATATGTCGCCGCACGCCTTGTGGTTTTGAGGATCATCATATCTCGCCAGAGCGAGATCAGATCCTGCCAGAACACGGCAATATCCTTTGAGGAACGCACAACGGACGCGATTTGCTCGAACAAAACGTCGTAATCGCACGCCGCAACGGCATTGACCGTATCCAAAAGAGCCCCGCGCCCCGTAAGACCCACGGAGTTTTCCACAGTTTCGGGCGTGACCTTGCGATCCACTCCCGCGCAAAGCTCCAAAAGGCTGATCGCGTCTCTCATGCCGCCCTGCGCAAGCCTTGCCAGCATACGCGCGGCGGCGGGATCGAGCGCGATACCCTCCGCTTGTGCGATGTGCTCCAAGCGAGCGACCAATGCATCGATGGAGATGCGGCGGAAATCAATGCGCTGACAGCGCGAAATGATGGTTGCGGGCAATTTATGAAGCTCGGTGGTTGCCAGAATGAACACAACGTGCTCGGGCGGCTCCTCCAGCGTTTTCAGCAGCGCGTTGAACGCGCTGATGGACAGCATGTGCACCTCGTCGATGATATACACGCGATATTTCAGCGACGACGGCGAGTAGACCACCTCGTCGCGGATGTCGCGGATGTTATCGACACCGTTGTTAGACGCGGCGTCCATTTCCAAAACGTCCGTCGCGGCACCGCTGTCGATCGACTGACAGGCCGCACAAACTCCGCACGGGCTTCCGTTTACGGGATGCTCGCAGTTGACGACCTTGGCAAGAATCTTTGCGCAGGTCGTTTTTCCCGTTCCGCGCGAGCCGCAGAACAGATACGCGTGGCTGAACGCGTTATGCTCCGCCTCGTATCGCAGAACGGATGTGATATGCTCTTGTCCGCACACGTCGTCAAAGGTCTGCGGACGCCATTTTCTATAGAGTGCTTGATGCATAAGTCACGCCCTTTCGATGGGCATCTCGGCAAGCTTACGCATATAAGCGTACCCTCGCTCGAGTGCGAGAATATTTTCTTCTGCTCCCTCAAATTCCAGGGAGAATACGCCGTTGTAGCCCACCTCGCGCAAAAGCTTGACGCAGGCCGCCACGGGAACGTCACCGTGACCGAGAATTGTACCGCGCAAAAGGTTTCCGTTGCGCGTTTTGAAAAATCCCTCGGGTTCAACGTACAGCTCGTCCGCCATGCGGTAGAGGAAATCCTTGACGTGTACGTGGATCGTGTACGGAAGCGCGCGGCACACGCCGTCAAGTGAATATTCATCGGCGCAAAGGAAATTGCCGACGTCCACGAGCCAGCCGTAATTTTCGTCGTTTACTTCCTTTATTAAATACTCCACTCTCTCGGAATCCTGAAAGATGAAACCGTGGTTTTCGGAGCAGGTACGAATGCCCTTGCTCTTTGCGTACTGCGTGACGCGACGGATCAGAGGCGCCATTGCCTTTGCAGCCTCCTGCCATGTCATCCCCTCGGGGAGCTTATAGCAAATGTCGTGCCGCATCAGGGGCGCGCCCAGCGCCTCGGCAATATCGACATAGCCGCACAGCGTTTGGACGATTTCCTCGGGGTCGGTGTTGAGAAGATCCGCGCCTATGGTGTGCGCCGCGATTTCAAGGCCGATCGCATTGCAGTACAGGCGCAGCTCGCGCGCGGTTGCAATGGGCTCTTCGGTATCAATCTTGGTAAATTCAATGGCGTCAAAGCCGATCCTTTTGGATAAGCGCGCCACCTCAAACAGATCGCATCCCGTGGCCTTCTGATGCTTTGAGAAGCTATAAGAGCTGACCCCGATCTTCATATCAACACTCCTTCAGACAGAAAAAATCCGACGCTTTAAAAAGCGCCGGACTGCAAAACAAGACCATACACCTCAAAATCGAAAGTCGCCCCCACGCGATATTCGCACCTTCTGCTCAGAACAGGCGCCCTCGCGGCACATCGAGATGATCGCTTAATGCTGCTTGGTCCCCCACCTGACATGGTTCACGAGTCCCGATTGCGCAAGACCCATTCGTCAACACAGCAGATGCGACTCAATTCGTAAGAGTTCGTTCCTCAAATAAGGGATCCACCCCTGCTGTAGCGGATTTCAGGTTCAGGGCTCCGCTGCTTCCCCGGCTGGTATGGCCTCGTTTTACAGTCCGACGCTACACTATATTATAACAGATTCTTTTTGTTTTTGCAATAGCAAAACGAAAATTTCCTTCTTTTTTCAAAAAACGCTCGACTTTTTTAAACAAAAACTAATCTTATTCTAAAATTTTAGACAAAAATGAGAGATTTTCGATTTATTTCCGATAGTATAACACAGCGGCAAGCATTTGTGCCGTATCCTCGCGCGTGACGGCCTCGGTCGGGGCCATATATCCGTCGCTCGGGGTGAGGATCCCCGCGGCGTGGAGGGAATAGATTGCCGATGCGGCCCACGCAGGGATCTCGGAGCCGTCCGCAAAGGTTGGGATCACCTCACATTCGCTTCCCCCGACGATGCGATCCAAAATGACCGCCGCCTGCGCGCGTGTGATCTCCTCATGCGGCAAAAAGCAAGTGTTTCCCTGCACGTTCGTACCGCTGATGTAGCCCAATTCATATGCCGCCGCAACGTAGCCCTTCATGGACGCGGGAATGTCCGCGTCATCGAAAAACGGTGTCTTTTTGCTCGTCGGAACGTCCGTGATCCCCGCCGCGTGCATGGCCATGACCAAAAATTCGACGCGGCTGACCGATTCATCGGGATAAAAATAGTACAAATTTCCAACTTGACGGCCGCTCATAACCCCCGCTTCCGTCAAGCGCAAAGCGGCCACAGCGGCACTTGAACCCTCCATATCGGTATACCGCACCGCCGTTCCCGCTACGCTGACCTGCAAATTGACGGTGCGCGCGGCACTGTAATTGCCGTATACGTCACGCGCCACGTAAGAAAAGCTATCCGTCCCCGAAAAATCGTTGTTGGGCGTGTAAATATAGGTGCCCGCCGCGCGATCGGTCAGGCGAAGCGCGCCGTTTTGCGGGTATTTCACAATTTCAAACACCATCGCGTCACCGTCCGGGTCATATGCCGAGAGAGTCCCGTGCGTTTGGATCTCCACGTAGGTGGATACGTTTAGAGATAGCTCCGACGCCATGCTGAGCGTGGGCGTGTAGTTCTCCTTGGCAAGAAGATAGACGTTACAGACGATGGGCGAGGTCAAGGTGTTTGCCGTAAAGGTGAACGCCGCGTGCGACACGGTTTCATCGCACGGTACAAAGCAAAGGTACGGAATATTGGCAGCGGAGATCGTTTGCCCGACTGCCACGCGAGAGGATCCCAGCAGCAGCTCCCCCGCGGTATCGGCGGGCAAGGAGCGGACGGTGATCGAATCCACCTGCGAAAGGTTGAGGTTGCGCGCAAAATCCTCTGCCGTAAAGCAGACCTCGTTGCCAAGATGCCCCGACACCGCCATATCGGTCTGCGCCGCAAGCACGCTCATGCCGTAGGACATGACCTCCGTGCTGTGCGTCGGGCGCGCGCATCCGACAAATCCCAAGGATGCCCCCACGATCACCCCTCCAAGCGCCAATGTCAACGCCCTCTTACCAAAACCAAACCGTTTCATACATAAAAACCGCCTTCCGTCATTCGTTGCTTCATTCTATGACGGAAGGCGGGGAATTATGAAATTTCGGTTATTCTTCCCGTAATGCTTCGATAACTCGGCTTTGATTCCGGACAGATCAAGCCGCTTGCGGTAATGCTGCAAAATATCAATCACGTGCTTGTAATAGGCGTTTTCCTGTTCGTCCACGACCTGCGAAACGACAGCGTTTTGAATGATAAAGCGCGCCACGTTGAGCGCAACACCGCCTTGCTTTCCCGGTTCGGCTGTGTTCAATCCACGCCACAAGAGTTCAACCGCCTCGGCGCGGCTCTTGCCAACAAGCGTGCCGTAGGTGTCACCAAAGTACATGGTAGACGCAAGAACCGTGTTGACAATCTTTGAAGCGTCCTCTTTGGTATAAACCTTCTTACGATTCTCGTTGGCATCAGCCTTGATCTCCGTTCCATCGGTCGTCAATGTGTAGTTTCGTTTTCGCTCAGCCTCTGTTGGTTCATGCGTTTTCAAAGAATATCGCACATCATCGGAAAGAGTGCCCTC
>JAZRFD010000143.1:0-26153 GCA_045661185.1 Eubacteriales bacterium
TTCTATACACAACATTTGCAATTGTGTCTGCTTGCTTTTGTCCTTTTTTCTGTACATATAAAACACCTGCCTTTACGGTATCTATTATACCATATCAGCAGGTGTCTCGTCAATACGACATCCTTTTTGTCTACAGTCTGAAGCCCCACCTCAAACGAGGTGGGGCTGTTTTTCCTCTCCCCACGCTCCCTCTTGACAACCCATGCGTTTTATGCTATACTGAATTTGCAGGAGCGATTTTACCTACGGTCGCCAATTACCGATAGGAGGATAAATGTATGATTAAAAAAGCAAGGTTTATTTGTTGCGTTCTGATTGCTTTAGGAATCATGTTAACATTTTCTTCGTGCTGGACGCTGCGTGAAAAAATATACTATAACGATAAGGAAAATTTTGTCACGGTCAGCGGCGTTGTCACGTTTATCAATTTAACAGATGACGGATTGCTGTATTTAGGCATAGACCTTGAGGAAAACCATGGATTTTCCGATTCGTCGTTCAAACTAAATGAAGCCAACACCGATATTGTAGTGAAAAACGGACTGTTAGATTCCTTGACGATTGGCAAGCGGTGTACAATCATATCCGCTCCCAAATATTTCGGGGACGGCTATGTGTATCCGATCGTTGAAATCCAAATAGACGATTGTGTTTATCTTGAATTCGACCAAGGATATAAAAATTTCATGAAGAAGTACGATAAGGGATTACTTTAATAGCTGCTATTTCTAAGCCAATAACCCCTAAAGGCAAAATTCAGCCCCACCTCAACCGAGGTGGGGCTGTTTTTTTATGAAGCTGTTTTATTCTTCCTCGTCGTCGTTATCAAAACGACCGATACCGACCAAAGAGTCGACGGGGAGAGAGAAGAGGACGGCACCGCCATCGGTTTTCAGCCCGGCGCATTCGCGAATGGCTTCCATGATCTTCTGCTTGTACTCGTGCGAGGTCAGGAACGCGATGGTGTCGGTCTCCTGCTTAAAGGACGTGCCGAGCAGCTGCTCGACCTGCTTGTTGTTAACGCTTCTCGTGTGCAGAATGGTGGCACCCGTAGCGCCTGCGGCGCGGCTGCAATCCAGCACGGCGTCGGTGAATTTTTGGTTGACAACGGCAACGATGAGTTCGTGCATCTTGCGGTTCTCCTTTTCTTTGGTAGCTTTTTGGGGGTCAGGTGCGGCATCGTCACGCATGGGCGTGGAGAGGATCGCGTTGCTGATCAGGTTGGAAATACCCGAGAGCGGGATCGTAAAAGCGATACCGTTGCCCATCAGGTAGAGCTTGAGTCGCTTGTTAATGGCGCTGAGCACGCGCTTTTCGCTGTAATTGGGGATCAGGGAATAGACGATGCGTTTTTCGATCTCGTCAAGTCCGAGATAGCTCATATAGTGCGATTTTGCGGTACCGAATCCCAGCCCCGAAAAGCTGAGCGCGGCGCAACACTCGTTGCATGCCTCGGTCAAGGCGATCTCGTCGCCCTTTTTAATAATGCAGACCAAGAGCTTGACGCGCTTGTCTGTGAATGTACGTTTTGCCATTTACTGTTCCACCTCCGCATACTGCTCGGTATAGTCGATGAAATACTCCTGCTCGGAGATAAAGCGGCTGACCGCCTTGCGGGATTTGAGCGTGTAGATCAGACCGCAGACCTCGATGGAAATGATAGGCGTGAGTGCCACGAACGCTACGCATCCAAACGCCTGCGTCATAATGTTTTGCCCCAGTGCTATGCACGCGCCCGTTGCCATGGGGAGCACAAACGCGCTCATCATGGCACCGCTGGCAACTCCACCCGAGTCGAACGCGATACCGACGAAGAATTTGGGAACGAAGAAGGTCAGTCCCAGCGCGATGACGTAACCGGGAACGAGGATCCAGAGAACGTTGATGCCCGTGAGGATTCGCATCATGGAAAGACCCAGAGCGGCAGACACACCGATGGAAAGAGAAAGTCGCATCGTGCCGGCCGAGATCGCGCCTGCCGTGATCTGCTCGACCTGCTTGTTCAGGACGTAGACCGCGGGCTCAGCGTTGACGATGAAGTAACCGAGAAGCATTCCAATGGGGATCAGCAGCCAGCGCCACGCTCCCAAAGCCGCAAGGCTTTGACCGAGCAGCTGGCCCGTGGGCAAAAATCCCTCGTTCGCGCCCGAGAGGAAGATCACAAGGCCCACAAAGGTGTAAAGGATACCCATGCCGATACGAAGCAGCTTTCTCGCGCTGAAGGCGCGCGTGAGAAGCTGGAAGAGAAGGGCAAAGACCACGATGGGAAGGAGCGCGATCGCAATATCCTTTGCGTGCTCTGCAAGGCTGTGGAAATAGATCTGCATAAGCGTCCGCGTTTCGGGGATCTCGGGGATCGCGTCGGGCGTATAAGAGCCGCCCTCGATCGTAAAGATGATACCGAGGATCATGACTGCGAGGATGGGGCCCACGCTGCAAAGCGAGACCAAACCGAACGCATCGTTGTGTCCCTCGGCGCTTGAGCGCATTGTGGATACGCCCGCGCCGATCGCCATGATAAAGGGAACGGTCATGGGACCCGTGGTCACGCCACCCGAGTCAAAGGCCAGCGCCCAGAAGTCGGGGGAGACGAAGAAGATGCAAAGCCCGAAGGTGATCACATAAAAAATGATCAAGAGGATCGAAAGATTGATCTTGAACAGGATGCGGAGCATGCCGATGACAAGAAACAGACCCACGCCGACGGAAATGGTGAGCGTCAGGATCAGATTCATGCCGTCCACGCCCGAGAGCTTTTCCACCTGACCCGCCAAAATCTGCAGGTCGGGCTCGGAGATCGTGACAAACACACCGATGAAGAAGCTGACGAGGGCGATCAACCAGATCTTGCCCGATTTTCCAAGGGTCGCACCGATCTTGTTACCGATGGTCTGCATGGACATCTCGGCGCCCATGGTAAAGAGGGAAAGGCCGAAGATCAGACTGATGACACCGAACACAAAGAGTAAAAAGATGCCCGGCTCCATTGGCGTGAGCGTAATGGCGAGGAGCGCTACGATCACGGCAATGGGCAAAATGGATTGGAAGGACTCCAAAAGCTTGGATTTAATGAGGTTTCCCAAGGGATTTGTATTCCTTTCTGTATGTATTAGGTCGCATAATTACCTATTTTATATTATAACAGACAGAGAGGAGAAATGCAAGATGGATTTTATTTATTTACAAATTTAATTTTGTGTCGATTTTTGGCAAACTTAACATTTCGTTCATGATTTGGGAGTTTTTTTAACAGAATGTTTATAGACAATGAGCTGTTTTCGCGGTATAATGATGGGGTAATCATATCATATAAAAGGAGAGAACCAATGGAGTTTATCGAATTTCTCTACGACAACATTGAAAACCTGTTCTATAACGAGAACTGGAAGATGGTTGTCATGTGGCTGATCGGTGGCATTCTGATCTTCCTTGCCATCAAAAAGGAAATGGAGCCCACGCTGCTCCTGCCCTTGGGCTTTGGCGCGATCCTTGTCAACATTCCGTTTGCGGATGCCATCTCGGCGCACGGCCCCTTGACCACGCTTTACAACGCGGGTATCGCGAACGAGCTGTTCCCCCTGCTTCTGTTCATCGGTATCGGTGCCATGATCGACTTCGGCCCTCTGCTTTCCAACCCGAAGCTGATGATCTTCGGCGCGGCGGCGCAGTTCGGTATCTTTATCACGCTGTGTCTGGCATCTATCTTCTTCCCGATCAACGACGCGGCATCCATCGCGATCATCGGCGCGGCTGACGGACCTACCGCAATCGCCGTTTCGATGAAGCTTCAGTCGCAGTATACGGGCCCAATTATGGTTGCGGCATATTCGTATATGGCGCTCGTGCCCATTATCCAGCCTCCGATCATCAAAATGCTCACCACCAAGAAGGAGCGTATGATCCGCATGCCTTACGAGGCAAAGGAGGTCTCCCGCCTGACCCGTATCCTGTTCCCGATCTTCATCACCCTCATCGCGGGTCTTGTCGCTCCCAGCGCAGTCTCCCTCGTTGGATTTTTGATGTTCGGTAACCTCATCCGTGAGTGCGGCGTTCTGGATTCTCTCTCCGAAACCGCGCAAAAGGTGCTGGCAAACCTCGTTACCATCTTCCTCGGCATCTCCATCGCATCGCAGATGACCGCCGAGAAGTTCCTCAGCCCCTACACGCTGCTGATCCTGGGTCTTGGTCTGTTTGCATTTATCTTTGACACCGCGGGCGGCGTTCTGTTTGCAAAGCTGATCAACCTTTTCTCCAAGAAGAAGATCAACCCCATGATCGGAGCGGCAGGTATCTCCGCATTCCCGATGTCGGGCCGTATCGTACATAAGATGGGCCTTAAAGAGGATCCGCAGAACTTCCTGCTTATGCATTCCATCGGTGTCAACGTGTCGGGACAGATCGCGTCGGTCATCGCGGGCGGCCTGATCCTGAATTTCTTCCTGTAATGAACGGAGGTATTGGAAATGTTTGAACCTATGAATTTTGTTGAAAATCTGAAATACCTTGGGCAGGGAATGCTCGGTATTATGGTCGTCATGGGCGTGATCATTCTCACGACGCTGATCCTCAACTCCGCAACCTCCCGCAAAAAGAAAAGTAAGGACGAATAAAAAAGCATCACGGTGGCGCAAAAATAGCCATCGTCAATAAAGAAGGACAGAGAACTCAAGATTCTCTGTCCTTCTTTATTAGTAAAATCAGACCTGAATCAGCGTGAGCGGTTTGTTCACTTTTTGAGCATATCTCGCGGTATATAGCGTACCTTTGGAGGCTCCATCCCATACGATGAGTACGGCATCTGCCGCATCAACCATTAGCTCGTTGCGTTTGAGCGGCGCGCCGCGCCCGTAAAGACTATAACGCGGTCGTATAATATATTTGGATAAACGGTGCGAATCGGCATACTGTTCAGCCAAGGCATCAATTCCATTCGCGCCACCGCTAATAATAGTATCAACGTCGGCCAAAATATATGGCGATAAGTCAAATTCCTGAATGCTTCTTGATCCTGCGATTAACAATTTCATTTTGTATTCCTCCTGTTTTTGGTATACACCTATATAAGTATATACCAAAACGGGGAAATTGTCAATTGGGTATATATTCGATAAAATATATATCAAAGGGGGGATATGAATGGTAAAATTAACGATAGATAAGTATTTAGAGCGCTGTGGCATGACTCGGTATGAGTTAGCCAAGAGAACCGAGATCAAATTTCAAACGATAGATCGCTATTATAAAAACCATGTCGTTCGGTACGATAGCTATATTTTAGATCGCATATGCACTGCCTTGAATTGTAACCTTTGCGATATTATTGAATATAAGAAGGATGATGAATCTTCGACATAATGCAAAAAATCCGCCAATAGATTGGCGGATTTTTTCTTGCAAACGCGGCAAAACTTGACAATAGGAGCGGTTTATGGTAAAATATCATCAGAGGGAAGCATCTGCTTCGCGCGCTTGCTTGATCAAGGCGAAGCAGGCGGAGATATAGATGCTGTGCGCCACGGCAATCAGCACGTGACGCAAAAAGTCCTTTTCCTCGCTCTGCGTGTGCCCGAGGTTTTCTGCGGGCTTGTCCTTGATTCCAAAGACGTAAGCGAGCATATTTTCAAGCTCCTCGCCAAAATAATCGTACGCCACGGGGAGCGTGTAACGGATCTTGCGGATCTCAAACAATTCGACAATGTTTTCGAGTGAGAGCACGGTTTTGATGATCGCAATAAACATCAGGTGCGCGATCTGCTCGGCGTTGTACTGTTTTTTTCGCGGGGGCGCGATGATGCCTTTTTTAACGTAATTGCTGATCATCGACGGAGTGATTTCCGCACAGCCAACGGGTAAAAGATAGCCGTTGATGTATTTTGTGACCTGATCCAGATAAAGCCCGACGTTGGGGATCTCGGAGTAGCGCGGCAGATGAAAGCGCGCGATCGAATCGGGCAAGCTTTGCTTGATTTCTTGCGGTGTCATGTTAACTATTATAACGCACAGATAACATTTTGTCAATATATTCTGCATAGCTATTGACTTTTTTCTCAAAAACTGGTATAATAACATCGGTTTTTGAAAAACCGATGATGCGACTTGACGAATGACCGCGTACCGACACGAGTTGAGGCGCGAAGCGTCGAATTGGGGCGCGTCACAAAAAACGAACAATAAGGGCGCGAGCTCTGACGATCTATATACAAAAAGGAGACAGAGTATGAGAGAATACGTTATTTTTACCGATTCGGCCTGTGATATCAAGCCCGAAATTCTTTCCAAGTGGGGCGTGCAGTACCGTTGCCTGAACTTCCGCTTTGACGACAGCGAGCGGGAATATTCCAACGAGGATATGCCCGTTTCGGAATTTTACGAAAAAATGAAGGGTGGCTCTGTGGCAAAGACGACGGCGGTCAATTCCGAGGCGTTTGTTGAAGCGTTTGAAGCAATTCTGAAAGAGGGAAAGGACGTTTTGTATCTCGGCTTTTCCTCGGGACTCAGCACGACCTTCAATTCCGCGCGTCTGGCGGCGGAGCAGCTCAAGGAAAGCTACCCCGACGGCAAGGTGATCGTTGTCGACACGCTTGCGGCATCCGCGGGTCAGGGCCTTTTGGTCTACCTGACGGTGGAAGAAAAGAAAAAGGGCGCGACGATTGACGAGGCGGCAGAGTTTGTAAAGAGCATGATCCCGCGTATGGGCATTTGGTTCACGGTCGACGACCTCGTATATCTCAAGCGTGGCGGCCGCGTCAACCCCACGGCGGCATTCTTTGGAAACCTTCTCGGTATCAAGCCCGTGCTCTACATGGATAACGAGGGGCATCTGATCCCCGTGCTCAAGGTGCGCGGCAGAAAGACCTCGATCGCAACCCTTGCCGACAAGTACGGTGAGCTGGCAAGCATCAAGGAGAGCGGCAGCGTGTTCATTTCTCACGGCGCGTGCGAGGCGGATGCCAACGCATTGGCGGCGATCCTCAAGGAGAGATACGGCGTTGACGTGCAGATCATTACCGACGTCGGCCCCGTGATCGGCGCGCATTCGGGCCCCGGTACGCTGGCATTGTTCTTTGTTGCCAATGCAAGAAGCATTGGCTGACGGAGCACGCGGCGATCAAACGTTATCTCAAGGAGAATTTTATGTCGGAAGAAATTAAAAAAGCGGAGCCTGCACAAGCAACCGCTGAAAAGAAAACGGTTGCGAACAAAGCGGCAACGACCGTGAAGAAAGCGGCATCCACCGTTAAAAAGGCGGCAACGGACGCCACGCGTAAAACGGCGGAAGCAATCGTAAAAGCAAGTGATGCAAGCAAGAAAAAGGCGGAGCAGAAAAAGGCAGAGGCTGCCGAAAAGAAGGCGGCCGAGGCGGCACAAGGCTCCGAGGATGCACCGAAGAAAAAATCCAAGCTCGGGTCTAAGGTTAAAAGCCTGAAGTTCCTTGGCGGTGCCATGCTTTCCAAAATGGCGCGCGGTGGCGCGCGACTCTTGCGCCGTAACGCGGACGAGGTCAACAAGCTCAACGTGTTCCCCGTACCCGACGGTGACACGGGTGACAATATGCGCATGACCATCGAAAGCGGAATCGCCGCGATCGAAAACCTTGACAGCGACGACCTGGCAGAGGTCATGAAGGTCCTCTCGCACGGAATGCTCTTGGGTGCGCGCGGTAACTCGGGCGTCATTCTGTCGCAGTTCTTCGCGGGAACAGCAAAGGGACTTGAGGGCGTGGAGCAGGCGGACCCCGCAGCATTCGGTCGCGCGTTGGAGCGCGGCGTTGCGCAGGCGTATGCGTCGGTCATGACGCCTACCGAGGGTACGATCCTGACTGTGGCGCGTGAGGCGGTCGAATACGCCGTGGCACGCATCACGACCGATAGCACTATCCGCACCTTGTTTGCGGATTTGGTCAAGGAAATGCACGATTCTCTTGAGCGCACGCCCGAAATTCTGGCAGTGCTCAAGGAGGCGGACGTCGTGGATAGCGGCGGCGCGGGGCTTCTCTATATCATGGATGGCTTTAACCGTGTTCTCAACGGCGAGGAGATCGCACAGGAGGACGACGGGGACGCAACCGTGGAAACGGCTGCAAAGCCTGCCGTAACGCCGGATAATTTCGACGCGTTCGGTCCTGACAGCGTGATGACCTACGGCTACTGCACCGAGCTACTCGTGCGTCTGCAAAACAGCAAGACCGATATCGAGCACTTTGACGTAGAGGAGCTGAAGGCGTTCTTGGCCGTCCTTGGTGACTCGATCGTTGCCTTCCGCACCGATAGCGTGGTGAAGATCCACGTCCACACGCTCACCCCCGAAAAGGTGCTGGCACATTGCCGCACGTTTGGCGAATTTTTGGCGGTCAAGATCGAAAATATGTCGCTCCAGCACTCCGCGACCACCATTGAGGAGGAAAAGAGCGCACAAGCCCCCGCGATCCCCCATGAGGACACCCCGAAGAAGCCTTACGGCGTGGTTGCGGTCTGCATCGGAGACGGTATTGAAAAGGTCTACCGCGAGCTGGGCTGCGATGAGATCGTAGAGGGCGGGCAGACGCAAAATCCGTCCACCAACGATTTTTTGGCGGCGTTTGAAAAGGTCAACGCAGAGCATATCTTCACCTTCCCGAACAACGGTAACATTCTTTTGGCGGCACAGCAGGCGGCCGAGCTTTATACCGCCGCAAAGATCCACGTGATCCCCTCCAAGAGCGTGGGCACGGGATATGTGGCGCTCTCCACCGCAGATTTTTCCATGGAGGACGCGGACGCCATTGCCGCAGGTATGACGGAGGCGATGAAGCAGGTCACGTCCGGCTACGTTTCTCCCTCGATCCGCGATGCGCAGATCGGCGGCGTGGAGATCAAGAGGGATGACACCATCGGCGTGATCGAAAAGGAGATCGTCGTTTCCCGTGCCGACAGACTTGATGCCACCGTGGAATTGGTCAAAAAAATGATGACGGGCGAAAAATTCATGCTCACTGTCTTCTGCGGCAAGGATGCCGACAGCGCGGAGCGGGAGCTCCTTCAGGGGCGCCTTAGCGAGGTGATCCCCGATGCCGAGGTCTATTTCATCGACGGCGGCCAGGAGATCTATCCGTATATTTTTGTAGCTGAATAAAACGAAAAAGAGCGACGGTCGCAGGACTGTCGCTCTTTTCTTACGAAAGAAGGGAGGAAGCCCTACGGCTTCCTCCCAAAGATCATCTGATCTTATGCTTGTCGAGAATACGCTCGACTGTGGCGGGAAGTGCGTTTTGAATGGATGCGAGGGAATCGGTGTAGAGCGCGAAAAATCGGTCGCTCATGTCCTCGTTTTCATCCAAAACAAGCATTGCGGCAAGATAATAGACCGCTGCGGGTGCAAACACGCCGGACAAGGGGAACACGTCGCCAAGCTCGAGGAGAGCACCGTCAAAGGCGGTTGCCTCCCCCAAGGCGTGTGCCCGACGGTATGCGTGATCCAGGGGCGCGCATTGGTTCAGGAAGGAAGCGAGCAGATAGGGCGCGCGATCGGCATAATCCGCGTTTGCTTCCGTGTCCGTGGGATCCTCGCACACCATGGCGATGGCCGCTTCAAGAAGCTGCTGTGCTGTCATTGCGATTAGTTACCGCTGGGGATCGTGAACTTCAGGCGCAGGATCTCGTTGGGATAAACCGCCTTTGCTCCATACAGGTGCAGACCCTTGATCGCGTCGGCAAAGCGCAGCTCGGGACGGTATGCGTCGATCTCGGAGAGCTGCTCCGCGAAGGTGACGGCTCTCTTGGTACGCATAACGCAGTAGTGGGTGTTACCGTCGACCACAATGTTTTTGCTCACGTAGATCTTGTAGCCGAAGATGCTGCCGATGCAACCGTTTTCCAGCATCGTGCTGTTGTCGTTGGAAAAGGCGATCTTTGCCTTGAAAAGGATCTCTGCGATGTCGGGAGAGACCTCCAGATAGACCTCGTCGCTTTCGGTTACGTTGTGGTTGTAAAGCTTCGTACGTGCCTCAATCAGAGTGTCGAGAATGTTGTCGGCGGTGACGTTCGCCTCGTACAGCTCTCCTGCCTCGCTGCAGATGTCGAACACGTACTTGTCGGCAGCGTCGGCCAGCGCGTCAGCGGCGTTCTTCATCGCGAGCTGCATTGCGTCGGGGTTGCTCTGCGCGCGCTCAACGTCATCAATGAGGAAGTTGAAATACTTTGCCTGGTCGATCACCAGCTCCATGTTGAAGGAGGTCAATTCGTCGGGCGCGCTCATGTCGGTGTTCTTGGTGTAGTCGTAAACGCTGACGGGATTGAGGCCGCAAAGCTTGACCGTGCTTCCGCATTCGCGGATATCGCCCTCGTAATCACGGTTGCAGTGCGCAACGCCGATGTACTTCTTGCCGAGCTCGCGGTAGAGCGTTTCGCTCCAAACAGTAGGGATAAATGCATTGATAGACATAATCAAAATTCCTTTCTTTTTTAAATGATTCTTATTATTGTTTTAAGATTTTACCATTTTTTCATGGATTGCATGATCCGTGAGAGGTTGGCACGCACCTCGTTTTGGGACATTGAGCGCACCTCGTCGGGGGTGAAAAAGTCACCCTGCGCGTCCTGAACGCGCCCCGAGGAGCGTTGCTTGTTTTGTGCGTTTGCCTGTGCGGCGCGTGCGGCAGTCAGCGCGCGTCGGCGCTCCTCCAGTGCGTATGCGGCGGCAAGGGGCGTTCCGTTTTCAACGGCGCGCCACACCGCGTCGGAGCAGCTTGCAAGCGGCACGTCGGGGTAAAGCTGACAAAACTCCTCATAGTCACGGGACTCGCGCTCATGGCGCGCTCGCTCGCTTGCCAGCTCCTCGCGCAATGCGATCAGTTCACCTCGCAGCTCGTCCAATCCGTACGGCGCAGCCGTTGCATCAGCGGTGCCGCAATCAGGATCAGGATCTGCACAGGGATCCTCAAAAACGGAAGGATTCGGGCCAGCCGTTTCCTCAGCCGCGTCCGGCTGCTCGGGCGGTCGGCAAGAATCTGCCGCCGCATCTGCCTGTAGCGCATTTTCTTCAGCCGTCGGTGGTGTCGGATCGCACGCATGTGCCACAGGTGTTGCCTGAATCGATTCAGAATGCGGTGTATCATTCATTTGTGAACGCTCCTTTCGCGGAAATTTTTTGGATCAGTGTTTCGCGGGCCGCGATCACACCCGGGGGCAAAAGCTCCAGATATTCACGGATTCCCAGATGCCCCGAAGCCAGCAGCTTGTCAAGCACCGCTACGGTGGCAGCGGGCGTATAGCGCCCGACGTTCCCCGCATCTGCGGCAGCGTAGAGCAGCTCGTTCTTCAAAAGCGCGTAATCGGGCGCGCAGGAACGGGTAGTGCCATCCTCGCAGAGCATTGCGAGCATGCGCTCACGCGGACAATAGGTGCAGAGCATATCTGCCCAAATGCTTGCCAAATCACCAATGCAACGGTAGAAATTGGCACGCGTGTGCTGAAGAATGATTTGTGAAGCGTTTTGCAGGGTCAAAAGTGCGCTGGTGTTGTTTGCGTCCGCGTCTCCGAGAGCCGCCTCGGTCGCGCCCATCATGCTCTTGGTGTTTTCAATGACGTGCGAGATCAGCTCCAGATATCCGTCCTGCAATTCGCCCACGCCAACGATGGATACCGCGTCGGCTACGTTTCCGCCGCCCATCGCGGCAATTGCCTCACCCACCTCGTTTGACCATTCGGGGATGCGGGATTTGTCGTAGATGACCTTCGAAAACGCCGTGTCGCTCATGTGCTTCATGGCAAGCGCGTACGCAGAATTGATATATTTCTGGTTGGCGACCATGTCGCTCACCGGGGCGCTGCCAAGAAAGCTGCTCTTGCAGTCGTGCCAGTGGAAATAGGTCACGGGGTAGAGGCGGAGTCCCGTGGCTACGCGCTTGATCAGGCAATGGCGGGTCGATTTTTCAAACACCACCTCTCCGTTTTCGCGGAAAAAGCGGATCAGATAGGTCGCTTTGGACGCACCGTCCTGCTCGTAAGCACCTAAGCTGCCAACCTGTGCCTCTGCGTCCTCATCGGGCAGGATCCGTGCCGCGGTAGCAGCATCCGCACCTGCCTCGATCGCCTCCCGACGCAACGCCTCCACGTCTGCGCGCCCCGCCAGCATGACGTACGCTTGCTCCTGCAGATCGGAGGAGGTGACGTCGGCAACGAACAGATTGGTGCTGTCGACAAGATCGGTGTGGATGTCTCCGAGAAACGGCTGTCCGTCCGAGCGGTCGGGATCCCACCAGCAGTAAAAGACACCGTCGCCCGAAAGAGCGGCATCCAGGAGAGCGCGGTAGGACAGGGTCTCCATTCCGTTCTGCTTCCAACGCCACGCGGCGTGTTTGTTGAGCACGTCAATACCTTTTTTGATCGTTTCGCGTGTTGCGGCGCGGTCGATAAAGGGGAGCGCGGCATCCGAATAGCAGATGGACACATCGCCGGATATCACAGAGGAGACCAGATAGTCGGTAATGCGGCGGACGAGGTTGAATACGGGGCGGGGGAGATCGGTTTGCGTTCCGTACCACTGATCTCCTCGGTAAAACCGCTCGTTGCGACGAACGGCTTCGTAAAGACCGATGCGGCGCTTGTAGGCTTTTCCTGCCTCATAATCCTTCCACGCCGCTGTAGTTACTTGAGAAATAAGAATTCCTCCTTTCGTTTGAAATTTTTGATGATTTTGCAGCACGTGTCAGCGTTTTGCGTAGAATGACGCCTTGTAAAGCGCGGCGCGCGGCGACGCGGGCATGCTGACCGTAAATTGCAGGAATCGGTGACGCCCCGTGTGGATGCGGAGGTCAAAGCTTTCGGGGGCGGTGGCCTGTTGCCTACCCACAAGCTCCAATCGCTTGGTGCCGCGTTCCGTTGTGAGCGCCAGCTCGGCAACGCCGCCGTCAAGTGCGGCGCACACATTGGCGCACACGGTGCGTCTCGTGCTTTCGGGTGTGCCGAAATCGCAATAATTGCTCACGTATACGCATTGGAAGGGATTTCCGCTGTCGCTTGAGCAGCTCTTGTCGAACAGGATCAGCCGATTTCCCGATGCAAAAACGGTTCCTTCGTTGCTTTCGGCAAAAAAGCTTGCCGCAATTCCCGCAAAGCGGTACCATTCCTTCTTTTGAAGACTGTATACCCAAACGCTGTCATCCGCGCGGTCAGTACTGCTCAACCAAAGCTCATCGTTGCACAAGCTCCGATAAAGGATCGGAGAGGCGAGCGTTTCGCGCGGAAGCTTGTCCCACAGGGGCGTTGAAATGCACTTGTAGGTCAAAACCTCGGGACGTGAGGCTGAGGATTGGATCAGATGTACACCGCTATCGGTGACCACTGCGGGCGATTCCCCGCATAATGCCACCGCGTCGGAGCTGACGGCACCCGTATCGTTGATCAGGGCATAGGCGTCGATCACTCGCTCCTCGCCGGGGTGTAAAAGCCAGGTCTGCGTGCTGTTAAACGCCAGCAGGGCGTCGTAATGCGGCGCAATGGCGGTAACGGGATGCTCGCTGTCTCCGAGAAAGAGGACGTCGTCACCGCGAAAATATAGGGGTGCTGCGGTGGGATAATCCACGCGGCAGACGTTCAGGTCGTCGTCGCTTATGGGCGCGGAGCAATAGGTTCGCCAATCTTTGTCGCCACCGTACAACAGGAGCGTTTCATTGCCCTTTTGTGCGTAGACGTGTGCGTTTTTTACGTGCAAAATGCGTTCCTTGGCTGCCGCGTCAATATCAACCGTCATGGAAATCATGACCGACGCGCAAGAAGCCGCCTCGGGAATGGTCACGACGTTGTTACCCGCGGAAAACGTGTATTCCTCCAACCGCTTATTGGGGGAACGGACCGAGTCGATCTTGGTCGGGGAAAAGGGCAGATAGAAGGTCGATGATCCGCTGGAATTAAGATAGTGAATGCGTACGTGCGGAGAGAGCAGATTCAGGGGCTCGTTGACCTCGCCCATTTGATGCGGCGCCCATTCGTAGCCGTAAAGCGGTACGTAGGGCACAAGCGCCTCAAATTGCAGCGAGGACGCGTTCCAACCGAGCATTTCAACACCGTCAAGCAGATACAGCGCGTCGCGGAACAGAACAAAGCGAACGCGCCCCGTGCTGGTGCTCAAGGTGCCGCAGAGCGTTTTTTTCTTTGCGGAAGCATCCAGCCGGTACACCCGACGCCCGACGACTGCGACCGTCAAGCTTTTGTTTTGAATCGCTCCTTCCCAAAATCCGCGTACCTCATCCGAGCCATCGAAGCTCCAGAGCGTTCGCGTGCCCTCGCGTGGGGTCAGCGTCCCGTCGGGACGGATGCGGAAGTTAACGATGTCCATAGCACCGGATCCGCAGAGCGGAGACGGGGAGCCAATGCCGCCGAATCCGTCGGCAATATGCTTGGAAAACGCGTTACGTGGTTTAATTTTTGCCATTTTTTCACCTCCTTTCTTTTGTCGCATGTGGGCACAGATCACACGCGTGCTTAAAACAAATTGTTGCGTGGCTTCGCAAAAAATCGGAAATTGCGGTCAGGCGTGTCTGCTTCCCGATAGGATGCGGCGCGACTCATAACGGCGTAGCGCAGCGCCTCCGGGGCATGCGTGAGCGCGTGAGGCTCGCTTGAAGCGTCCTCAGGGTGGATCGCGTCACACAAAAGTCCCGGCAAAGATGCGATCAGCACGGAGCAATCCGCCGATATCCGAAGCACCACCTCGCCGCTTTGCGGCTTGAGATATTCGCGCAAAATGCGCCAGCCGGGTACACGGCGGTTATCCGCCGCGCACATAGGTGGCATACCCGCAACCGATTGCATGATCTCAAAGCCGCTCTTGCCGCTGTCCTGGCGTCGGTTCCATAGATCCGGAGATGCGACCGCGTATTCAACGGGCAGATCCCGACACAGCTCCACGACCGCCATAGCCGCCTCGCGCAACGTAAGGTCCGGTTGGCAGACCTCGCGCAAAGCGAAGAGATTTCCGCACCCGTCCACACCCATAAGAAGTGCCGCCAGCATGTCAAAGC
Organism: Eubacteriales bacterium; assembly: GCA_045661185.1. Classification (GTDB taxonomy): domain Bacteria; phylum Bacillota; class Clostridia; order Oscillospirales; family CAG-272; genus UMGS1865. The sequence goes on from JAZRFD010000143.1 coordinate 14,999, forward strand.
CGTAGTCGAGCGCCACAAAATAGCGGAGCTTTTGCGGAATGACCGAGGGCGAAAGGACGTGCACGTCTGACTGAAATTCGGGGAAGAACTGTCCCTCGAACACGTCCCAGCGGCCGTACAGCCACGCGTCACGAAGCTTTTGCGGGAGCGTTTCCAATTGACGAACGTAATCGGGGTCCGCCTTCATCAGCGTGGGATTGTCGTACACCTGCGCGGGGATAAAGCGGTAATCGTCGGGATTCTCGTCCGCGCGGAAATCGCGCTCCACGAAGAGTCGCTTTACCCATGCGTGACCGATGCCGCCGGGGTTACAGGTCAGGTACATACGGCGGGGCATATCCCGCGTGCCTCGCAGACAGGCCTTGAAAACCGAAAACTGATGCTCGCTCAGCTGCGTTGCCTCGTCGATGGCAATGATATCGTATTCCTGACCCTGATACCGCAGGGTGTCACGGTTGGTGGCGCAATAGCCAAACGTAATGGTGCTTTCGTTTGGGAAGGACAGACATTTTTCCTGCTCGCTGTAGGAAAGCAGCTCGCCGTATTCCTCCAAAAGCGGGCGTAGGTGGTTGAGCTTGACCTCGGCATAGGAGCGTCGGATCAGCAGGCAGCGGATGCCGGGATAGCGTAGGCAAAGTCCTACGAGCTTGCGGCGAAGCGCCCATGATTTTCCACCGCCACGCGCTCCACCGTAAGCGGTATAGCGCGCACGGGATGCGAAAAAGCATTTCTGCCGCTCATTGGGGCGACCGCGAATGCGAACGGTACGCACCTCCCTCATGCGCCGTCCTCCTCAATGTCGTGCTCGAAGATCAGATTCATCTGTTGGCAGGCGACGGAACGCTCGTCCGCGTTCTCCTCGGCATATCCGAGCCGTTTTTTCAGATAAGCGCTCATGATCGTGGGGGAGGGGGAGTGATTGAGCAGCTCGTCCTCGAAAACGGCGCAGAGCCGATCGAACAGACGCACGTTTGTGTCGCGCAGACATTGAATATCGGAAAGAGCGCAGCCGAGGTAGCGGCAAAAGCCCGCAAGATTCGGCAGCCGCCCCGCGTTTTTCTTCGGGTCCGCATCGGGGGGCGGTCGGCAGCTTTCTACGTATTCCTCAACAAGGCGTGGCAGACGCTTGATGAAGGACGGCCCCGAAAAGGCCGTGGAACGTTTAGTCATGCAATGGTATCACCTCCTTGGTTTCTGTGCCGAGCGTATTTTAGCATTCAAAAGTGTGCCAAGCCGTGCCACGGTGTGCCGCACAGTGCCAAGAACTTAAAAAAGAGCGCAGCCCACGGCAACGCTCTTTTTTGCTATAGCCGAAGAGAGTCGAACTCATACGGTTTTATGTAGCAAATATCCGCGCCTGCTAAAGAAAAAATTCTTGCAATATCTTACATTGCTTCGCATTTTTTCCTTGCATCCGACGAATATTTGCTCACGTAAAACTGCGCAACACCCTTCGGCGTTGAATTTTTTGATGAATTTTGTCAAAGCGAGTCGAAGCAAGATGTGCATCTTGCAAGGCGAGATTTGGCGAAAGGCGCAAAAAAGTCTCGCCGTAGGGCGTATGTGTTCGGCTCTCTTCGGTTATAACAAATAAATGCTTCCAAGGGGAACGGAGACGGGAAGCAGGCTTGGAAAGAGATATAGCAGTCCCCAAACGGTAAGCGCGCAAAGAAGGGATTGCAGTAGCTTGGATATAAAATAGGTACGCAAGGAAAGCGCATGCCCCTGGCAAATGGATAGTAGCTGGCAATGCACCGAAAGCCCCGACCAAGCAAGCGTGGCGGCCGTAAAAGCTGCGGCAAGGGATCGGTTGGAAAGTGCGGATAAAGCGCTGACCCCCGAGGACATTTCAAACAGTGCGGTCAAGACGGCACGAAGCGTTTCGGTGCATCCAAGGCTTGAAAGCGCGTGACCAAGCGTTCCTGTCAGTGCCGAAAAAAAGACAACGTATGCACAGATGATAAGCATGCTTTCCGTGGAGCTGCGAACGGCGGCGGTAAACAGGGAAGCTCCCGCGCGGTGCGAAGGCGGAGCGGTCGGGCGCTCGGTGACGGGTGGCTCTTTTCTTGCCATCAAGCCACCGACCAAAAGTGCCATGAGAATCATCGTCAGATAAAGCACTATGCCAAGCACTCGGTTTCCCCACAAAGAGACGCCAACGGCACCTATCACAAACGCGGATGAGGGCGGAGAGGCGCAGGCAAGCACTCGCTCGCACGCACGGCGGTCGATCTCGCCACGCTCGTAAGCCGCGACCGCGCACCGGCACCCTACCGGGAAGCCGCACAAAAGCCCCAACACGACCGCCACGCACCCTGCCGTCGGCAGACGCAAAAAATGGCGCAAGGGCGCGCATAAGGCCTTTAAGGGACGCTCCGCAAAGCCGCCCGATACGATCAAGTCGGAGAGAATCATAAACGGAAAGAGCGACGGGATCACCGTGCGCGCGCACAAAAGAAGCCCACGCGACATAAAATCCACGGCAACCGCGGTGTTGCGCAAAATGAGCAACAGACAAAAAACGGCGAAAACGCCAAATAAGTATTCGCTTGCCGTATGCGTGTGAGCGGCCCTGCGCAAAGAGCGAAAAGTCATGGAATGCGTCCTCCTTGCATAAGTTATTATACTTTACGCGCCGCGCACGCACTTTATGACGCGCGGCAGAACGGAGGCTCCATGGAAGAAAAACAGAAAAAACGCATACACGTGACGAGTTTTCGAGGGGATATGTTTCGGGCGGACAGCATTGTTTTGCGCGGCGAGCGCGCGGCAACGGTATACGGCTGCCGCAAGATCCTGCGCTATGCCAAGACGCGCGTGTGCTTATCCCTTGGAAAGCGGCGCGTATGCGTTGAGGGGAATGGGTTGATCTGTACCTCCTTTTCGGCGGGGACGGTCACCGTCGAGGGTAGCATATCGGGCGTGCGCTATTGCGCGGCATCCTGTGTCAGCTGCCCGCGCGAGGAGGTGGAGGCATGAATCTTTCTTTGCTTCTTTTAGGGGGCAGACGCCTATGCGTCGAGGCGGAGGCACGCACGGAGGTGATGAATCTATGCCTGCAAAACGGATACACGTATAGCGATTTTTGCTGGCATGACGACGGGAGCGTCAGCTTTTCCATGCCGCTTGGAGATGCGCGCCGCCTTTTGCGCGATTGCAAGCAGGCATCTCTCCCCATTCGAGCGGTGGGCGCCTATGGCTTTCCCGCGGTCGTATGGCATTTGCGGCGGCGCGCCGGGCTTTTGATCGGTGGTGCTCTGGCGGCCGCTCTCCTTTTTTTGTCCGGGCGGTTTGTGTGGGACGTGGAAGTGGTCGGAAACGAATCCTTGAGTGACGTGGAGGTCAAAGAGATCCTGCGCTCGTGCGAGTTTGGCGTCGGAAGCTACATCCCGGGAATCAAGGTGCGCGCGCTTGAAAACCGCGTGCTGATCTCCACCGATCGAATCGCGTGGCTCTCGGTTTATCTGGACGGAACAGTCGCGCGTGTGCAGGTGGTCGAGCGAGAGGTGCCGCCCGCGGACGAGGGTGTGCCACCGAACACCTCAAAGCCCGCCAATGTCATAGCCGCATGCGACGGGCAGATCGAAACCGTTTGCATTTATCGCGGCGAACCCGTTGTAACGGTCGGTCAGGCGGTCAAAAAGGGAGAGCTTTTGGTCAGCGGCATCTATTCCTCGGACTACGGCGGCTTCCGCTATACACGCGCCGCGGGGGAGGTTTGGGCGCGCACCGAGCATACCTATACGGTCGAAATCCCGCTTTCCTACCGCGAAAAGGTATACGGTGAGGAAAAAACACAATCCTTGATGCTGAATTTTTTCAATTTTCCCTTGAAAATTTTCAAAAGTACTGGAAAAACAGAGGGAGAGTGTGATATAATAGAAAAGAATATAGGATTTGGCACAGGTGGGCGCGAGTTGCCGTTTTTCTTCACGCGCACGTACGTACGCACGTATACGTGGCAAGCGCGCACGCGCACGGAGGATGAGGCGTTGGAGCTTGCGTATGAGGAGCTCGAAGAAACGCTGACAAAAATCGCGGCAGAGACTCAGCTTTTGAGCCGGCGGATTACGACCGAGTTAAGTGGGACCTCTGTCAAGCTGGTCTGCACCGTGACCTGCATCGAAAACATTGCCGTGCAATCCGAATTTGAAATAGGGGATTGAGAGGAATTTTATGAACCGTAGGATCATTCGAATGGATCACGTGGGCGCGACCGCCAAGATCTTTGGCAGCTTCGACGCGCACGCCAACCGCATTGAAAAGCACTTTGACGTCACCCTTCGTAACCGCGAGTCCGAGTCGGGCGAGTCCATCATCATCGAGGGGGAGAGCGAGGAACGCGTTGAATCGGCGGCACAGTGCGTGTCTTATCTGCATGAGCTTGCATCCAAGACTGACGTGATCACCGAGCAGTCGCTTCAATATGCCTTGGATATGATTTCGTCGGGACAGTCGCGCGAGCTGGCGGCGCTTGGCAACGCTTGCATCTGCGTCACCACGCGCGGCAAGCCCGTCAAGGCAAAGACTGTGGGTCAGCAGCAATATATCGAATCCATTCGCGAAAACACCATCGTCCTCGGCGTGGGGCCTGCGGGAACGGGTAAGACCTTTTTGGCGGTTGCCATGGCGGTCAAGGCTCTGCGTGAAAAGCAGGTCACGCGCATTATTCTCACGCGTCCCGCGATCGAGGCGGGGGAGAAGCTCGGCTTTCTCCCGGGAGACCTGCAAAGCAAGATCGACCCCTATCTGCGCCCGCTTTATGACGCGCTTTACGAGATGCTCGGGGCGGAGACCTACCAGAAGCTTGTGGAAAAGGGCACGATCGAGATCGCTCCCTTGGCGTACATGCGCGGACGGACGCTGGACGATTCCTTTATCATTCTGGACGAGGCGCAGAACGCCACGCCCGAGCAGATGAAAATGTTTTTGACGCGTCTGGGCTTTAACTCCAAGGCGGTGGTCACGGGAGATTTGACGCAAACGGACCTGCCTCGTGGGCAAAAGAGCGGTCTTGGAGTGGCGGTGAGGATCCTTGAGGGGATCGACGACATCGGGATCCATTACTTCAGCGAGCTTGACGTGGTGCGTCACCGACTCGTGCAGAAGATTATTCAGGCATACGAAAAATACGACCATGAAATGGCGCGCCGCGAGGAGGCCCGTAAAAAGGCATCGTCAGCACGCGCTAACGACAACAAGAAAGCGGGGAAAACGCAATGAACAGAAAAATGAATTTACGCATCTATTTTGACAATCATCAGGACAAGCTCCCCCTGCGCTACAAGCTCAAAATGCTGGTGCGCGAGGCGGTGGAGTCTACGCTTGATTACGAGCAGTACGGCAACCCCTGTGAGGTTTCCGTAACCTTTGTTGACAACGAGGAAATTCACGAATTGAACAAGAAATTCCGCGGTGTGGATCGCCCCACCGACGTGCTCTCCTTTCCGCTCTTTGATTACGATGGAACGAGCGAGGAGCCGCCTGTGGACGAGATGCTCGGGATGCTTGGTGACATTGTGCTTTCTCTGGAAAAGGCCGAGGAGCAGGCACGCGAGTTTGGACATAGCTTTGAGCGCGAGGTCGCGTTTCTGACCGTCCATTCCATGCTGCATCTGCTTGGGTACGACCATGAAACGAGCGACACAGACGACGCAGATATGCGACAGAGACAGAGCGCGATCGTTGACGGCATGGGTCTTGGCATAAAGGACTGACGCGATGCCGTACAAAAGAAAAGAGACTGCGGATACCGCGGGCAAGACCGAAACCTTTTTCACCCGCCACGTGCGCTTGATCACGTTTTTGATCTGCATGGCTGTGTTTTTTTGCACCTTTGTGCCGCTGGCACTCTGGGGCCCCGTCAACGTTTTTGATCTGTTGCAATCCTGCAACGAAAACGAGGGGCGCGAGGAAATGACCGTGGAGGATCTTCATTCGGTGGCGCGAAAGAACAAATCCTTGATGATAACCGACCTTGACCGCTTCATTGCCGAAACCTCCAAGGGCGAGCAGTCGGGGCTGCAATATGTGATCTATCAGATCGACGTGGGGGATCGCTATCTTCTGACGGCATCCTTTAACGAGGCGTCGGGCAGAGTTTATTTTCTGACCCTGACCGACCTTAAAACCGATGCGTATCTGGATCTGTTGGAGGATTATCGGGATCTGGACGAATTTCTGGCATCGGGGGACATCGAAGAATAAAAGGGGATATACATGAAAAGAACAGGATTTATTTCCATCGTCGGCCGTCCCAACGTGGGCAAATCGACGTTGCTCAACAGTATTTTAGGGGAGAAGATCGCCATCGTTTCTTCAAAGCCCCAAACCACGCGCACGCGCATTGCGGGAATCGAGACGCGAGGAGAGGATCAGTTTGTGTTTCTCGACACTCCCGGCATCTTCAAGCCGCAGAACAGCCTTGGTGATTTTATGGTCAAGATCGCCAACAGCACCATGCAGGAAAGTGACGCGGCGGTGCTCGTGGCCGACGCGGGGTACGCTCCCGGTGATGTGGAAACGAAGATCATCGAATACCTCAAAAAAAGCGAAACGCCCGCCGTTTTGGCCTTGAACAAGGTGGATCTGTACCGCGGCGAGCAGGTGGCCGAGACCATTATGGCGTACGCCGCCCTGCACGACTTTTTCGCGGTGGTTCCGATCAGCGCAAAAAAGGGAAAGGCCGTGAGCGAGATCCTTGACGAATGCGCTAAGCTTTTGCGTGAGGCGGATTGGTTTTACGAGGAGGATATGATCACCGACCAGCCCCAGCGGCAAATGGTGGCGGAGATCATCCGCGAAAAAATTTTGCGCACCGTGGATAAGGAGATCCCACACGGCGTGGCCGTCGTGATCGAGGAATACGTCGATGAGGGAAGCCTTGTGCGCATCCGTGCCGAGATCTTCTGCGAAAAGGCGTCGCATAAGGGGATCCTTGTTGGCAAGAACGGAGAAACGCTCAAGCGCATCGGCTCATACGCGCGAGACGACATGGAAAAGCTGCTTGACGCAAAGGTTTATCCCAACCTTTGGGTCAAGGTCAAGGAAAACTGGCGCGAGAGCCAGAGAGGGATCCTTGATTTCGGTTACACCGAGGAATAAAACGATTTAAAAAGTTAGAAAGGAGCAGTCCCATGCAGCATGAAAGCATTGACGGCGTTGTCGTGCGTGTGCGCGACTACGGTGACCACGACCGCTATTTGTCGGTACTGACCGCTGAGCGGGGACGCATCACGCTCCTTGCCAAGGGCGGCAAGTCCTTAAAAGGGCCGCAGACCGCCGTCAGCCAACTGTATACCTACGCCAATTTTGAATATTACCGCCGAGGGGATTTCAACATTCTCAAAGGCGGCTCCGTGCTCGACCCGTTTTACGCGTTAAGCATGGACATTGACCGCTTGGATCTGGCGGCATACCTGTGCGATCTTGCCTGCGAGGTCAGCGACGAGGGGGAGGAAGCGGGGGATCTTTTGCGCCTTTTGCTCAACTCCCTGCACGCAACCGCCAGAGAGCTTTACCCGCAGCAGATCATCAAGGGCGCGTTTGAATTGCGCACAGCGGTGCTGGCAGGGTACGCCCCCGACCTTTCGGGATGCGCGCATTGCGGCGTGGAAAACGCTGAAATGATGTATCTCAACGTCATGAACGGCGCGCTTGTTTGTCCCACGTGTCTGAAAAAACGCGGCGTTGAGCACCGTACCGCCATGAACGCATACGACGACGTGCGTGAGGCGGAGATGCTCTGTCTCGTCACTCCCGCCGTGTGCGCGGCCTTGCGCTACTGCTCGTACGCGCCGCTCGGGCGGATCTTTTCCTTTGAACTCAAGGACGACAGCGACCTTGCGGATTTTGCACGGCTTGCCGAGACCTATATCCTCTCGCATTTAGGTCGCGGCTTTGATTCTTTGAACTTTTATCACGCCATGCGTGCGTCCAAAAACGCACCACATACGGGTATTTGAACATGAATTTTTCCGAAAAAACACTCAACACACTGGAATTTGATAAGATCTGCGCGATGCTTTCGGAGTGTGCACCTACCGAGGGCGCGCGCGCCAAGGCCTTGCGCTTGGTGCCGAGCGACGATGTCACGGACGTTCTGCGTCGCTTGCGCCGCACGACCGACGCGCGAAAGCTCTCCGACGTCAAGGGTATGCCGCCCTTTGGGAGCGTTTCGGACGTCTCCGAGGCGTGCGAGCGTGCCGCCAAGGGCGCTATGCTCTCCACGCGCGAGCTTTTGGCGGTCGGGCGTCTTTTGCATTCCGCACGGGCTCTCTCCGACTATATCAAGATCAACAAGCCCTTTGAAACCTCGCTTGACGAGCTGTTCGGAACACTGTTGCCGAACCGTCATTTGGAGGAGGGAATTTCGCGCTCGATCCTCTCGGAGGATATGATTGCGGACGAGGCGAGCCGTGAGCTGGCGGACATCCGCCGTAAGATCCGCGACGCGAACAATCGCATCAAGGAAACGCTGCAGCACTATATCAGCGGCTCGTATTCCAAAATTCTGCAGGAAAACATCGTCACGCTCCGAGGCGGCAGATACGTGCTGCCCATCAAGGCGGAGTGCAAAAACGACATCAAGGGTCTGATCCACGACACGTCCTCGTCGGGCGCGACCGTGTTTATCGAGCCCATGGCAGTTGTGGATGCAAATAACGAATTGCGCATGCTGGAGTCGCGCGAGGAGCACGAGATCGAAAAGATCCTGTTCGCCCTCTCCGCCGACGTCAGCGCCGCTGCCGAATCCCTGCGTATCAATTATCACAGCATTACCGAGCTGGCATTTTATTTCGCTTGCGGTGAGCTTTCCGCGCGTATGCACGCGTGCGAAGCGAAAATTTCGGGTAAGAAGACCGTCGATCTGCGTCGCGCGCGTCATCCTTTGATCGACCCGGGGCGCGTCGTGCCCATCAATATCACGCTCGGCGGTGAATACGATACGCTCATCATTACGGGCCCCAATACGGGAGGCAAGACCGTTACGCTGAAAACCGTGGGGCTCTTTGCCCTGATGACGCAAGCGGGGCTTCATATTCCGGCAGACCCTGAAAGCGAGATCTGCGTGTTCAGCCGCGTGCTGGTGGATATTGGTGACGAGCAGAGCATCGAGCAGTCGCTTTCCACCTTCTCCTCGCATATGGTCAACATCGTGCGCGTGATGAATGAGGTGGACGGGCATTCTCTGTGTCTGTTTGATGAGCTTGGCGCGGGCACCGACCCCGTTGAGGGCGCGGCGCTGGCGGTCGCCATCATCGAATCGGTACGAGCGCGGGGCGCGCTTTGCCTTGCCACCACGCACTACACGGAGCTGAAAACCTACGCGCTTGACACCGCGGGCGTGCAAAACGCGTCCTGCGAGTTTGACGTATCGACCCTAAAGCCCACCTATCGACTCATGATCGGCACTCCCGGAAAATCCAACGCGTTTGCCATTTCGCAAAAGCTGGGACTGCCCGAATCCATCATAACGCTCGCTAAAGCTCACGTCAACAGCGACCACGTGCGCTTTGAGGAGGTCATTGAGCAGCTTGAAGCCTCACGCCTGGAAGCTGACCGCAACCGCGAGGCGGCGGAACAGCTCCGCAAGGAATATGAGCAGATGAAGATTGATGCCGAGCGCGAGATCAAATCGCGCTTCTTTGAAGCCGAGCGGAGGATCGAGCAGGATCGCAAAAAGGCACAGCAAATGCTTGACAGCGCACGGCTTTCCAGCGAATTCGTCTTTGAGCAGCTTGAAAAAGCAAAAAAGGCGGAAGAGGAAAAACGGCTTGCCGAGGAGCTGGATCAGACGAGGCGTGCGGTGCGCAAGATCATCCGCGAGAGCGACGAAAAGATCAACCCCGTGGAAGAAAAAACGAATGAAAAATACGTTCTGCCACGCGATTTGAAGGCGGGCGATAAGGTTTATATCGTCAACATCGACAAGGAGGGTGTGCTTCTCGAAACGCCTGACAAGAGCGGCTCGGTGCTGGTGCAGGCGGGCATTCTCAAAACGCGCACCAAGCTTTCCAATCTGCAGCTGATCGAGGAAAAGCCGCAGATCATCAGCGGCAAGCAAAAAAAGCCCGCATCCGAATTTCACGCAAAGGTGAACCGCGATTTCCGAGATGAGATCGACCTGCGCGGGCTCCTTGGAGACGAGGCGTGGATGGAGGTGGACAAATATCTGGACGAGGCGGTCATTGCCAACTTCGGGCGTGTCCGACTGATCCACGGAAAGGGAACGGGGGCGCTCAAAAAGGCGCTTTGGCAGCACCTGAAGGGTGACCGACGCGTGGCAAGCTTCCGCATAGGCGCTTACGGTGAGGGTGACGGCGGCGTGACCGTCGTTGAATTGAAATAAGTTTTTATGGATATATCAAAAGCGAGGAAAACGAGCATGAAAAAGATCAACGTAACCATTTGGCACGAGTACCGCCACGAAAAGACCGAGGAAAAGGTTAGAGCGATCTATCCCGAGGGAATTCACGCTTTTATCAAATCCTTCCTTGACAAAAACGAGGACATGAACGTTCGCATCGCGGCTCTCGACGACCCCGATCAGGGGCTTCCCGATGACGTGCTGGAGAGCACCGACGTGCTTCTCTGGTGGGGACATATGGCGCACAAGGAGGTCAACGACGCATTGGTGGAAAAGATCCGCCGGCGTGTTTACACCGGCAAAATGGGCTTCATTCCGCTCCATTCCGCGCACAAATCCAAGCCCTTTGGCGCGCTCCTTGGCACCAACGGCAACTTGTCTTGGGGACGTGACCAAAAGGAGATCGTCTGGACGCTCCTGCCCGCGCACGAGATCGCCGCAGGCATTCCCGATCATTTTCTTTTGGACGAGGAGGAGCTTTACAGCGAGCCCTTCTACATCCCGCAGCCCGATGAATTGATCTTTGCAGGCTGGTTCGAGGACGGACACATCATGCGCTCGGGTATGACCTTCTACCGCGGCGCGGGCAAGATCTTCTATCTCCAGCCCGGTCACGAGTCCTGCAAGGCGTACTATCATCCTTGCATCCAGCGCATCCTCACCAACGCCATCCGTTGGGCAAAGCCGACCGACTTCGGCTACACGATCGAGGATAAATGCCCCCACGTCACGTGGAAAACGGTAGACGAGTTTAACGCGTAAGGGGGAGCGGGGACGCGATGCGAG